>CAKZSF010000059.1 GCA_937920575.1 uncultured Sphingomonadaceae bacterium
TCGGCGGCGCTAACCCATTAAACAAGCGCGAACAATCGGCCAGCAAGCCAACCCATCAGGATCGAAAGAGCGACCGCGATCAGGCCGTAGATGAATGGGGACTCTTGCGCGAAATTGGCAATGATCCGTTCGAGGCCCAGCTTGCGCACTTGCACTTCCGACGTCGCAGAGGCGATGACGCGTCCTTGGCGCACCGCGAATGTCTCAGCCACATAAGTTCCGGTCACCACATTGGACGGCAGTTGGATGCGCGCCTGATAAAGAACGTCCTCGCTAATTTTCACGCCTTGCGGGTTCTCTTGATACAAATCGCCGCGACGCCGCAGATCGACGAGCCCTTCGGTAAAGCGGCTTTGCTTTTCGGTGTCGATTTCGCCAATCGGCGAGAGCTGCAGCCAATCGAGCCCCAGTTCAAAAATCGCAGCGGTCTTGTCATCGACGATCTCACCAATCGGCTGAGAGCTAGCCACAGCAAAGAAGCTGGGCGCAGAGCGGAAATCGCTGCTTTCTGCATTGATCCAGATACCAGCAATGCGTTGTTTCTCACGCAGGCGGATCGGTTCGGTCGGCCCTTTCAGCACAACAACGATCTCATAGTCTTGCCCCGCCCTGCGGCCATCGGGTTCCAGAATTGCTCCGAACAGCAGCAATTCTTGCCCGGTAAAGCCCTGCCGCACCTGAATTTCGTCTTGCGACACCTCTGGAACCAGAATTGGATCGCGCTGCGCAGAGCAGAACACGAGGGCAACCAGAGCGATGACAATCCGCCAGATCATAGCGGCGTCACCAAATAGGTCTCATCCGGTGTAACGCCCAGACCATAGGCCATCCGCAAAGCAACCAGAAGAACGATCACGGCAAGCGATAGGCGCAGATATTCCGGGCTAGCCTTCTGCGCCAGATTGGCCCCGATTTGCGCACCCGATACTGAACCGATCAACAGCAACGCAGCCAACACGATATCGACCGCTTTGGTGCTGACCGCGTGCATCATCGTCGTCGCCATAGTGACAAACAAAATGTAAAACAGCGAACTGCCGACCACCACCCGCGCGCTCATTCCCAGGACATAGAGCATCGCCGGGATCAGCAGAAAGCCGCCGCCCACACCCATCAGCATGGTCAACACGCCAACGATCAAACCAAGGATCGCTGGCGCTAGAGGCGAGATGTAGAGCCCAGAGGCGTAAAACCGCCACCGCAACGGCAGACTGGCGACCAGCGGGTGATGTCGCCGCCCGCGTGCAGGTGTACGCGCGACCCCCTTGGCTTGCTGCATGGCTTGCCAGCTCTCTCGCGCCATCAGCGATCCGATCCCGCCCAACAGCAACACATACAGCACATTGATGACCGTATCGATTTGCCCAAGCGAGGCGAGCGCATTGAACAGCACCGCGCCGATCATGGTGCCAATCACACCGCCGCCAACCATGACGCCGGCCATGCGGAAATCGACACCACTTTGCCGACTGTGTGCGAATACTCCGGAGATGCTCGCGCCCGTCACCTGGCTGGCCGCAGAGGCGGCCGCAACGGTTGGCGGGATACCGTAAAAAATGAGCAAAGGCGTCGTCAGAAAACCTCCACCGACGCCGAACAGACCGGACAGAATACCTGTCACACCGCCCAACAAGACGATAACCAACCCGTTGACCGCAAGATTAGCGATGGGGAGGTAAACGTCCATGCGACTGCGCCTAACGCACCAGCCTTCGTTTATCTAGGTCTTGCGAGGGATTGTCCGCCCCTTTGACGAAAAAAGCGGTGCAGTTTCAGTGCTTGCTAAAACCCGGCGGTCAAAGTGATCGCGGGGCCGGAATCGGGCTGCGCATCGCCAGCAACGCGCAGACGGTAATCCGCACTCAACCGAGCCCGGCCTTCTCCCAGTTTGAAAGAAAGGCTTGCGGTCGGGCCGATATCGAGGCGAGCCGCATCTTTCTGCGCGCCGCCCCAGCTGCCCGCCCCAACCCGCAGTTCCGTTTCACCCAAGTCGGCGAGCTTACGATCCACACGCAGTTGGCCATCAACAAAGGCCGTTGCAAAATCGCCGCCCACATATCCCGCTTGCGCATAGGCTTCTCCGCGCAGCTCAAACGGCAGTTTTGCCCGAGGCAATTCTGTCACAGCAAACGCTGCGGGCCGCGCTTCCCACGATCCGCCCTGTTTGCTGGCTCGCATTTCTGCCGCAACACGAACGGGATTGCTATCGTTCAGCCGCGCGGATAATCCGGCCGCAAAGTCGAGCTGCTCTTCGCCTCTCAAAGCGCCTGTCGCGCGGACATAGGCCTGAGGCGCAAAGGATGATGCGGGGTCCAGCTTGTATCGCAACACAGCCCCGGCCTGACTCCGGCCATAGCTCGGTTCAACAGCGGCAAAGCTGGACGTGTCGTCCTCACGCAACAGCAGCCAACCGTCGATCGACCAACGATCCACATGTTCCTGAGCCGTCACTGCCCCGATTGCCGGAGCGCGCTGCTCTGCAAGTTTTGCAGCCTCGTGCTGCGGTTTAGCAGCTCTGGCGGATTTGGCTTTCTCGATCGCTGCTGTCGTTTCTGCCGGGAGCGCCATATGCGAAAACGCCGCCGCCATCAGGATTTGATGGCCCGCCGCGATTTTGGTCGGCACGGGGAGTTCAGATGGTGCGGAGGCAGTCGGTTGAGTCGCAGCCGGTTGCAGCGCGCTGCCTTTCCAATACGGGGCTGGCGCAATCTCGGGCTCAGGTGGAGCAGGGGCAGGCTCCCAATAGTCCACCTGTGGTGTGGCTTCCACAGGCGGCAACAGCTTGGGCTCGTAAATTGGAGCGGTCGGCTTTTTGGCGGGCGTCTTGGCCGGCTCTCTGTCGGGCAGCAATGTTTCGGGCGTTGTTGTGAGCGCGCTCGCCTGCATCGTGCTTCGCCCGTCCGCATTGCTTCCCGCGCCATCCGACTGCGCGGCCATCTGCTCTATGACTGTGCCTTGCGCAAAACCTGCTAGCGAGGCGGGATAGGTAATCGGCGACTGCCACGTCATTACGCGCATACCCACCCATCCGATCAGAACGAGCGATAGAACCAGCAGCGGCTGTCCGCGATAGGCAGTCCGATCGGTCATGCCGTACCTCTGGACGTCATGCTAAGCGCAGGGTGAACATCGTGCTCGGTTTTGTCCCAACTCGGTGTCTCACCGGCCAGGCTGCGTACATAAGCGGTCAAGGCACGTCGCCCTGCCATGATCGCAATGATGTTCGACAAGGGAATCCGCAAGACTGCGAGCAATCCCTGCGTCTTGCCATAATCGCGCGAAGTGAAGCAGAAACGGACAATTGCGCGCCAGACAAAGCTCGCAAAATTCACCAGCAGCAACGCTTGCAAAAACGGTGTCAGCGGGATCATCGCATGCCCTGATACCCAACTGACCAGTGCCGTGAATGCCGCCAGAATCAGCAACAGATAGCCAACAAACAGAACCAGCGCTGTAAACGGCCCACGCCGGTCACGCATCCGCATCCAGCGTTCGGCCAGCGAGCCATTCCAGCCCAGCCGGTCCCAGCTTTGGAACGCGATCCCGTGCAGCCAGCGCGTCTTTTGCCGCACCGCGGTGCTCAATTGCGTGGGAAAACAGGCGCGCGTCGCGATAAGATTGCCGTCCAAATCCCTCATCCGCAAGAACCGCGAACGGCCGCCAAGCTCTCGCACGCGCAGGCCCAGCTCATAATCCTCGGTTAGGCTTTCGACGGAGAACGGTTGATTGCCCTTGTCCGGCATGCTGGCGATCCGAGCCATCATGGCGCGGGAAAAGGCGCAGCCCACGCCCGCAGCAGGCAACGCGGCACCGATGGAATCGCGCACCACCATCGCCTTGGCATGGGCCTCGGCGAATTCGTCGCAATAATGGTTGGCGACCCAATGCTTGCTATCACGCGGGGCTGGCATAACCGGCAACTGCACATAATCGGCCTTGTCCATCGCCTGATCGATCAACGGCAAGGCCGCCGGATCAACCATGTCTTCTGCATCATGCATCAGAACCAGCCGCGCGTATTTGTTCGCGCGCCGCTCATCCTCGCGCAGCGCCTGATAAAGGCGGTTGAGACAATCCGCCTTGGTCGTTGGACCATGCGTCTGATGCACCACCAATCGTACGCGCGGATCGCTGCCCGCTGCAGCCAGGACCGCTTCGATTGTCGCACGATCATTGGCATAGCAGCCAACATACAGGCGCAGCCGTTCTTGTGGCCACGCCGCCAGACAATGCTGGATCGTCGCCCCGATAACCTGCGATTCCTGCCATGTCGGAATAAACACTGCCGCCACGCCGCGCAGTTTCACATTCGCCAAGGTCGAAGTATCGAGGCGTTGCTGCGTGTTGCGGCCAGTCAGCCTTAGCCACAGCCAAGCGATATCCACGGCGAATTCGTCAACCGCACCGATGAGGAAAAAGACACCCGCAAACAGAAGCAGCTCGTGCTGAACCAGCACAAGCCATTCAATGATTGCTATTTCGCCCAATACCCCCACTAGATTTTGCAAAGCCCTTTTGTCGCAAACCAGCTGTTCACGATGGCGCAAAAGCGCGTCAGGTCAAGCGCCTTTGGAGCCACTGGCCATCCTACCCATGGCTGCTTGTTGACGTATGCATCGTCCTTCGCCCTTGCAAAAACCGGCGCAATCGCGAATTGGGTAAGCCAATGAGTCAAGCAAGCCTTCTTTCCGCCGCGGTGCGCCCGTTTAAAGCCCTGTTTGTGAGCGACGCACGCGAGGGTATCCTATTGATTTTCGTGGCCATTGCCGCGATTCTGGTCGCCAACTCGGCCTTGTCCCATGCCTATCATGACGCGTTCCACGGTACGCTTCCATGGACACCCATTGCCAAACTCAACACCCTGCATTTGTGGATCAATGACGGGTTGATGGCGATTTTCTTTTTCGTCGTTGGGCTGGAAGTGAAGCGCGAATTAATTGCTGGTAATCTGTCCGATCCCAAGCAACGCACCTTGCCCATCCTTGCTGCGATTGCGGGAATGGCGGTTCCTGCGGCGGTCTATTTCGCGATTGCTGGCGGTGAGCCGAATCTGTCGCGCGGCTGGGCGATCCCGGCAGCGACTGACATTGCCTTTGCGATGGGCGTTATCGGTCTGCTCGGCACGCGCGTGCCGCCATCCCTGCGCCTGTTCCTCCTCACGGTCGCTATCGTGGATGATATCGGTGCGGTGATGATCATTGCGATTTTCTACACCGCCAAGATCAAAGTCACTTGGCTGATCGCCTCAATGCTCGCCTTTGCCGCTATGATCGCGATGAACCGCATGGGTGTAAAGCGTATGCTACCGTTCATAGTCGCCGCCCTCGCTCTGTGGTTCTGCGTGCTCAATTCGGGCATTCACGCGACCATTGCCGGCGTTGTCGCAGCGCTCACGATCCCGATGCGCAGCAGCGATGGCCATTCCATGCTCGAAACGATGGAGCACGCGCTGGTTGGCTGGAACGCCTATTTCGTGGTGCCCGTATTCGGCTTTGCCAATGCCGGTGTCGATGTGCGCGAATTGGGCATGGAGGGATTGATCGCTCCGCTCCCCCTCGCAATTGCGGCGGGTCTTGTGGTCGGTAAGCAAGTCGGGATTCTGGGCAGCGTTGTGTTGGCCAAGGCGCTCGGCATTGCCAAACCTCCACCCGGTGCGACCTGGACGCAAGTTTGGGGTACCGCTGTGCTGTGCGGTATCGGCTTCACCATGAGCCTGTTTATCGGTGCGCTCGCATTCCCTGGCTATCCAGAATTGGTCGAGGAAGCGAAATTGGGCGTGCTGACCGGATCGCTGATCTCTGCGCTGTTGGGCTACGCCATTCTGCGCTTCGCCAAGCCGCCTAAGCCGGTCGCACCCAACATCTAGTCACAGGTAGAGATTCAGCACTGGGCCGCTTACCAGCTCCCTGTGTTCTCCATACTGGCCCACGGTTCTTGCGCATCCAGATTGCCTTCTTGCAACAGCTCAATGGAAATCCCGTCGGGTGATTTCACAAACGCCATGTGCCCGTCACGCGGAGGGCGATTGATCGTGACGCCCGCATCCATCAGCCGTTGGCACGTCTCGTAAATATTCTCGACCCGATAGGCGAGATGGCCGAAATTGCGCCCACCATCATACGCCTCTGGCTCTGAACCATCTTCTGACGGCCAATTGTATGTAAGCTCCACCTCGGCAACGCCATCCTGCCCGGGCGCCGCCATAAAGATCAGCGTGAAGCGGCCTTGCTCGACATCGAACCGGCGCACCTCCTCCAGCCCGATCAGATTGAAGAAAGCCACGGTGGCGTCGGGATCCGATACGCGGATCATGCTGTGAAGATATTTGACCATGGGCGGGTTATAGCGTGGCAAAACCGATCTGCACTAAGCAAATTTGTCGAGCGCGCATGCAAAAGGCCCGCCTGATCCCAAGGGAGATCGGACGGGCCTTCGCGGATCTTCCTGCGAATTATGCCTTAGAAAGAGATCCCGAGCGTAACGACCGCGGTATCATCGACAAAGTCGTATGCACCGGCGGGAATGTCACCTTCTGCGCCAACATAAGCAACGCCCAGCGACACGTTGTCGTTGATCGCCCAGTCGGCTCCGACTGAGTAATCAAAAGCCTTGCTGTCGTTCGTGAAGGTCAGGAACCCGTCTGTGTAGCCCAAGTGACCGCTAACAGTGATCGGCGTGTTGGGGATGCCGATGCCCAGATCGGTGTAGACATAGAAGTTGTCTGTTCCGCCAAGCGAGTCTTGATCAGGCGCGTAAGCAACACCCAGTGTCGCTTCAGCCGGGCCGATTGTCTTGCTCAGCGAGCCATAGAACTCGACATAGTCGGTGTCGCCACCGGCAGCGTTCGGGTAGAGATACATGATCACGCCGACATCAGCGGCCAGGCCACTGCCCAGATCGCCGCTCCAACCGCCATAGATATCGAGTTCGGTGTGACCAAAGCCAACCGTGTCCTCGTCAAGAGATGAACCCCACGTTCCGACATAGATGCCGCTTTCATGCGCGACATCAATGCCGCCCTGCACGGCGATATCGCCACCAGACAGGTCAACGCCGCGGAAACGGTATTCAGAAACAATGGATGCATTGCCGGAAACTTCGATCGAGCTAGGCGGATCGGTGTCTTGTGCAAATGCGGGAGCGGCGGTCAAAAGAAGTCCGCCAAGGGTAGTTGCAGCCGCGAGGCTGCGAATGGACGTAAGCATAGCAATTCCTTTTGATTGCTGGTTGGTGCCTCGTCCCACCTGCTTTAGATCAACGGGACGCATCATTTGAGCGTGCGTTCCTCGTGATCACGTAACTTCATTGCCCTTTGTTATTGCACTGCACAAGAAAAATTCGCCCATCAAATTCTTTGTCCGCAAAAACTGTTGCTTTTTCGCATCATTGAAACACAACAAGGGCGCCACCCGATACGCGAATTCCCTTGTGAAACCGGCCGCGATTCCCGATATGCGCGTGCTCCATGCGAAAGCTTTTTAGTTCCTTATTCGGTTCCGGCGCTGATCGGCCGACTCACACGCTGCCAGAGGGTGAGCGAGTCTATGCCGTGGGCGACATTCATGGCCGCGCCGACCTGTTTCGGGCGTTGATTGATGCAATCGATTTGGATGATCAGACGCGCGGACGCGCCCGAACGACAGTCATTCTGTTGGGCGATCTCGTCGATCGCGGGCCTGACAGCGCGCAAGTCATCCGGCTTGCACGCGAATGGCAGAACCGTCGCGACGTCCGCATATTGGCGGGCAATCATGAGGAAATGTTCCTCCTTTCCTTCGACAAGGTAGAGGTGCTGCGCAGCTTCCTACGTTGGGGCGGTAAGGAAACTCTGCTCAGCTACGGCTATGACGAAGACGCGCTGCTACAAGACGAGTACGAGCGGGTTCAAGAGCAGATGGCCGAGCTCGTCCCACAGGCCGATCGCGAGTTTGTCGCATCGTTTGAAGATCAAATCCGCATGGGCGACTATCTGTTCGTTCACGCAGGGGTTGACCCCTTCGCGCCGCTGGATGAGCAAAAACGCAATGATCTGTTATGGATACGTGAACCGTTTCTGTCGCATAAGGGCAAGCTGGAGGCGCTGGTCGTTCACGGCCACACGATATCCGATGGGCCGGAAGAACTCGGCCATCGCATCGGGATCGACACAGGTGCCTATCAGAGTGGTCAACTGACTGCCCTGATGCTGGAAGGCACGGAAAAACACTATCTCGTTACCGCTGAAAAAGGCGGTACAATCACCGTTGAAGGGGTGACAGAGGCATGAAGATTGCAATGGTCGGATCAGGCTATGTTGGGCTCGTATCAGGGGCCTGCTTTGCCGACTTTGGACACGATGTGGTCTGTATCGACAAAGACCCGGCGAAGATCGCCAAGCTCGAAGACGGCATCATGCCGATTTACGAGCCAGGCTTGGACGCGCTGGTCGAAAGCAATGTGAAGGCGGGCCGCCTGTCTTTCTCCACTGACCTGCCCAGCGCCATCAAAGAAGCTGCTGCAATCTTTATCGCGGTTGGTACTCCCAGCCGTCGCGGTGACGGCCATGCCGATTTGTCGTTCGTCTATGCGGTGGCTGAAGAAATTGGCGCAAGCCTTTCCAACGACGCCGTGATCGTCACCAAATCAACCGTGCCGGTCGGCACTGGCGACGAAGTTGAGCGAATCTTGCAAGCTTCTGGCAACAGCAACAAATTCGCCGTCGTTTCGAACCCCGAATTCTTGCGCGAAGGCGCTGCGATTGGTGATTTCAAACGCCCTGATCGCATCGTTATCGGCGCAGAGGACGAGTTCGGCCGCGAAGTTATGAACGAAGTCTATCGTCCACTCTTCTTGAACGAGTCGCCGATCCTGTTCGTCAATCGCCGCTCGTCAGAGCTGATCAAATACGCCGCCAACGCGTTCCTTGCTACCAAGATCACCTTCATTAACGAAATGGCTGATTTGTGCGAGAAAGTTGGCGCGAATGTGCAAGACGTGTCGCGCGGCATTGGTATGGACAACCGCATCGGTGCAAAATTCCTCAACGCTGGTCCGGGCTATGGTGGATCGTGCTTCCCCAAAGACACGCTCGCGCTGCTAAAAACTGCAGAGGATTATGACAGCCCCACACGCATCGTAGAAGCGGTTGTGAATGTGAATGACAGCCGCAAACGCGCGATGGGCCGCAAGGTGATCGACGCACTTGGCGGGCCCGACGCAGCGCGCGGCAAGAAAGTCGCCATGCTGGGCCTGACGTTCAAGCCCAACACGGACGATATGCGCGACAGCCCCGCAATTGCGATTGCGCTGGCCTTGCGCGATGCGGGCGTGGACGTTGCCGCCTTCGATCCAGAAGGCATGGAGATCGCCCAGCCGCTGATGCCCGATGTGAATATGTGCGAAAGCGCTTACGAGGCCATTGAAGGCGCTGATGCGGTTGCGATTGTGACCGAATGGGACGCCTTCCGTGCGCTTGATCTGCGGCGCGTGAAGGAACTTGCCAAGGCACCTGTGCTGGTCGATCTGCGCAACATCTACACGCCCGAGGATGTCCGCGCCGCTGGCTTCACCTACGAAAGCATTGGCCGCGCCTGAGGAGTTTCTGCCAGCTTTGACTGCAAAGCAGTTGCGAGCCGGAGCAAACCGCGACACATTGTAACGCACAAGCATTGCCGGTCGAATGACCGGTCATCACAGCTTGCGGGAGAGAGACAATGATGGCGGAGATGGCGCAACCAGCCTTGGACTTGGTCGATTGGCTATCAACACTGTTCGTGTTCTTGATCGGACTGGCCGGTTTGGCCCTGATCGTCCTCTATATAATCGACCGGACTCAAACCACCGACGCTGTGCGCCACAATTACCCGGTGATTGGCCGCTTGCGCTATGTCTTCACTGAGCTGGGCGAGTTCTTCCGTCAGTATTTCTTCGCGATGGACCGCGAGGAAATGCCGTTTAACCGCGCGCAACGCGACTGGATTGGCCGTGCATCCAAAGGCGAAGGCAACACGGTCGCCTTCGGCTCAACCAAAAACCTTGATCCGGTTGGCACGCCGATCTTTGTGAACTGCCCATGGCCCACGCTGGACACGGACGCAGTCAAAGCCCCGCCGCTTGTGATTGGCGAAGGTGCAGCCAAAACGCCCTACACCGCAGGCTCCTTCTTCAACGTATCGGCGATGAGTTATGGATCGCTGTCCAAACCCGCCATTCAGGCGCTGTCGCACGGCGCGGCGAAAGTCGGTTGTTGGCTCAACACGGGCGAAGGCGGTGTCTCGCCGTTTCACCTGGAGGGCGGCTGCGACGTTGTCTTCCAGATCGGAACCGCCAAATATGGCGTGCGCGACAAGGACGGCAATCTCAGCGACAAGAAGCTGCGCGATGTGGCCGCCCACGAAACCGTGCGCATGTTCGAGATCAAGCTCTCCCAAGGCGCGAAGCCGGGCAAAGGCGGCATCCTCCCGGCCGAGAAGGTCAATGAAGAGATCGCCGAAATTCGCGGGATTGAACCGCACACCGCCTCCATCTCCCCCAATCGCCATCCCGACATCGACAGCGCCGAGGACCTGCTCAAAATGATCGCGCATATTCGCGACGTCACGGGCAAGCCGGTTGGCATCAAGGCGGTGATTGGCGCCTATGGCTGGCTGGACGAGCTGTTCGCCCTGATCAATGAGCGCGGACAGGCCAGCGCACCGGATTTCATCACTGTGGATGGCGGCGATGGCGGCACAGGAGCGGCCCCGATGCCGCTGATCGACAATGTCGGGCTAACCCTGCGCGAGAGCTTGCCAATGGTGGTCGATCTGCGCGACAGACACGGGCTGAAGGATCGCATCCGCATTATCGCCAGCGGCAAGCTGGTGACACCGGGCGAAGTCGCTTGGGCGCTGTGCACCGGGGCGGACTTCATCAATTCTGCGCGCGGTTTCATGTTTGCGCTGGGCTGTATTCAGGCGATGCGCTGCAACAAGAACACCTGCCCCACCGGCATCACCACGCATGACGAGCGCCTGCAAAAGGGTCTCGATCCCGCTGACAAATCCGAACGCGTTGCGCATTTTGTCGAGAACATGCGCAATGAAGTGGGCGTGATCGCGCATAGCTGCGGCGTGCGCGAACCGCGCGGTCTGCGCCGCTATCACGTGCGGATGGTCTGCGCCGACGGCAAGAGCCGCCCGATGGACGAGCTATACCCGGCGGTGGATACAAAAGCAGCGGCTTAGGCGCTCGCCCTTAGACACCAATCCAGTGACGGCGGTTCTCTGCCAGCGCGAATTTTGACAGGAACGATGCGATCACCAGACCGGC
>CAKZSF010000060.1 GCA_937920575.1 uncultured Sphingomonadaceae bacterium
TCGTTCTGCAAAGTGAAACCGGCGGCGGAGCCCATATAGCTCATTTCCTCGCCGACGATGGCGCAATAGCCAAAGTCGAGCCCCAGCCCGCCATTCTCTTCCTTGATTGTGGGGCACAGCATGCCCGCCTCGCCCAGCGCCTTCCACGCCTCGCGCCCGACAATGCCCTCTTCCTCGTGCTTGTCGAGGTGAGGCTCCATATGTTCGGCGAACACCTTGCGCACGGTGTCGCGAAACATGTCGTGCTCTTCGTTGTAGGCAAAGCGTTGGGATGTATCGAGCATGGGTTTGCGTGTCCTTCCTTAGGAGACCGTTCCGGCGCTTTTGAGCGCGGCGCGGCCATCGGCATCAATGCCAATCGATTCGAGAATTGCATCGGTGTCGTCACCGGGCAGAGGCGCGGCAGGCGGCACGGGATTTTGCGTGACGGAGTAGCGCGGCGCGGGCGCGGGCTGCTTATCGCCAGCAACCTCAATGAAGGTTCCACGCGCAACATTATGCGGGTGCTCCGCTGCCTCGCTCATGGTCAGCACCGGCGCGTAACACACATCGGTGTGTTCCATGATTGCGTTCCATTCGGCCTGCGTCTTGCCTTTGAACAGAGCGGTGAGCTTGTCCTTCAGCGCGTCCCATTGGCCGCGATCATGCTGCGCGTCGAACGCCGCATCATCCTCTAGGCCCGCTAGCCGCCGCAGCTCGGCGTAGAATTGCGGTTCGATGCTGCCGATGCTGATGAATTTGCCATCGGCGGTTTCATAAGTGTCATAGAAATGCGCGCCGGTGTCGAGCATGTTGACGCCCTGCTCTTCCTGCCAGACGCCCATGTTCTTCATGCCATGCATCATGCCCATCAGCACCGCGGTGCCGTCAGTCATGGCGCAATCGATCACTTGGCCTTCCCCGCCGCGCGCGACGTTGAGCAGCGCGGCAAGCATGCCGTAAGCAAGCATCATCCCACCGCCGCCAAAATCGCCAACCATGTTGATCGGCGGCGTCGGCTTGTCGCCTTTGCGGCCATAGTGAGCCAACGCGCCAGCCAGCGCGATGTAGTTGATGTCGTGGCCCGCATAGGGCGCATAGGGGCCGGTCTGGCCCCAGCCTGTCATTCGGCCATAGACCAGCTTGGGATTGTCAGAGAGAAGTTCGTCAGGGCCAAGGCCAAGCCGCTCCATCACGCCGGGGCGGAACCCCTCGATAATGCCGTCCGCACTCGCCGCGAGTTTGCGCGCCAGCGCCACGCCTTCCTCGTTTTTGAGGTTGAGCGCGACCGATTTGCGTCCGCGCGCCAACACGTCTTTCGTCGTGACGGGCTGTGAGCCACCGCGTCCACCAGTCGCCCGATCAATACGGATCACTTCAGCACCGTGATCGGCCAGCATCATGCCGCAAAACGGCCCCGGCCCAATGCCGGCAAATTCGATGATGCGGATGCCCGCCAAGGGGCCAGCCGTTGGACCTGACATAACTTTCTCTCCCAAAGTTTCAGCCTAGCGCGGCGCCATACGGATCGCACCGTCCAGACGGATCGATTCGCCGTTCAGCATCGGATTGGTGATGATGCTTTCGGCCAGATGCGCATATTCTTCAGGGTTGCCCAATCGGCTGGGGAAGGGAACTTGCTGACCAAGCGAATCTTGCGCAGCCTGTGGCAGGCCCAGCATCAGCGGAGTCAGGAAAATGCCCGGCGCAATCGTGTTCACACGAATGCCAAACCGCGCCAGATCGCGCGCGATGGGGAGCATCATGCCGACCACGCCACCTTTGGACGCCGAATAGGCCGCCTGGCCCATCTGCCCCTCATAGGCAGCAACGGATGCGGTGTTAATCGCAACGCCGCGCTCTCCATCCTTGCCGGGCAGCGGCTCTGCAGGAACCAAGCGAGCCGCGAATTTCGAGAGCACGTTAAAGCTACCCAGCAGGTTCACTTCGAGCGTTTTGCGAAACAGCTCCAGATCATGCGGGTTGTTCTCGCGGTCGACCGTTTTCACGGCGGGCGCAAAGCCCGCGCAATTGATCAGAATGCGCGCGACACCATTGGCCTCTTCAGCCGCTGCGATGGCCGCAGCCACTTCGTCGCCGCTGCTGACATCGACTTTGGCAAAGGTGCCACCAATGTCCTTGGCGTGCTCCTCGCCCTTCTCTTCATTCAGGTCGAAGATCGTGACCTTCGCGCCTTTGCTGGCCAGCCGTGCAGCGGTTGCGCCGCCCAGCCCTGATGCACCGCCAGTGACAATCGCTGGCATTCCATCAATCTGCATGTGTCGAAATTCCTTCTCGTTATCCGTCCGCTGTTCCGGCCTATTTACCAGTCCAGTTGGGTTTGCGTTTCTCGGCAAAGGCAGCTGCGCCCTCGCGCGCATCGGACGATGTGAACACATCTTTGATCACCTCGATCTGACGCTTCCAACGCTCTTCCAATGCCCAGCCGCGTGATTCAACAATTACTTGTTTCGATTTTCGCACAGCGAGTGGGCCGTTCGCGTTGATTGTCCGTGCCAGCTCCATCGCACCATCCAGTGCAGAGCCTTCAGTCACTCGATTGATCAGGCCCAATTCATATGCGCGCGCTGCATCAATAAATTCGCCTGTCAGAGCCAGCTCCATGGCAACTTTTTGCGGGATCAAGTCAGGCAAATACATCACCCCGCCCGCAGCCGCGACCAGACCGCGCTTGGCCTCTGGAATGCCGAATTTTGCGCCTGCATTGGCGACCACCATGTCGCAGGCGATCATCAGTTCCAGTCCACCCGCCAGCGCATAGCCCTCTACCGCAGCGATCAGCGGTTTCTTCGGTGGAGCCTCTACCAGTCCGCCAAAGCCGCGCCCTTTGATGGAGGGGCTTTCACCGCGCAGGAAACCTTTCAAATCCATCCCGGAACAGAATGTGCCGCCCGCGCCCGTCAACACGGCGACGCGCAAATGGTCTTCGCTGTCCAGCCGGTCCAGCGCCGCCGCAATGCCCTCAGCCGCAGCCTTGTTCATGGCGTTCTTGGCCTCGGGACGATTGATCGTGATGGTCAAAATGCCATCATCTTCTTGTGTCAGCAGCTCTTCGCTCATGCGGTTTTCCTCTTTCCTACATGCATGGGTTTGTTGTGAGTGCATTGGCGGGAGTCGCACAGCCGGGTCAACCGCGATTTAGATGAGAGCGCAAGGCGTCCCATCATCGCCCCACCACCCGCGTCTGGCGCGGCATCCCGCAACCGACACCGCAAGAATGTCGAATCCATACAATCATGCCACACGATTTCGGTTATAGTGCGAGTGACAAACAATGGTTTGGTCGCAACCGAAATTCACAACCGCGCAAGCAGCGCAAACGGAGAGATTTCGATGGCGATTTACGAAACCTATACAGTCAAAAGCGGCAACACTTTGGGCAAAATTGCCAAGCAGTTCGACACATCAGTCGATGCGCTGGTTAAGCTCAACACCTTGAAGAACGCAAACGCCATCCGGGTTGGCCAGGTCCTGAAAATCCGTGTGATCAGCGAAACCTTCTACACCGTCAGAAGCGGCGATTCGTTGGGCAAGATTGCCTCGCGATACAGCGTCACCGTGGCCCAGATCATGAAGGCCAATGGCATCGCCAACGCCAACAAGATTTCCGTCGGGCAAAAGCTGATTATTCCAACCACAACGCCTGCGCCAACCGCAACCTCGATCAGCCCGATGCGAGAGCTGGGCAATCTGTCCAAAAAATATGAAGTTGGCGGCAATGGCCCTGGCACCGTCTCGGGCGGCCATGGCGATGTCGGCGGGGTGTCCTATGGCAGCTATCAACTGGCCTCGAAATTCGGCAATGCCCGCAAATTCCTGCGCAAGGAAGGCAAGCAATACGAACCCGAATTCAAGGATTACAAGGAAGGCACCAAGCCATTCTCCGATGTCTGGAAAGCCATTGCCAAGCGTGAACCGGAGCAATTCCACAACGCGCAGCATGACTATATCCAGCGAACCCATTTCGATCCGCAAGTGTCCAAGATCAAGGAGATCAGCGGTATCGATGTGATGACGCGCAGCCACGCCTTGATGGATGCCGTGTGGTCAGCCGCGGTGCAGCACGGGCCGCGATCCTCACTCGTCGGCAAAGTTCTGAAAAGCCTGACCATCAAACTGTGCGATCCCAAATATGATTCACAAGCGTTGATCGCGATCTATGGTGAGCGCGGCCGCACCAATGCCGATGGCGTGTTGGTGCATTTCTCTGGCAATTCCGCCGCAGTGCAGCGCGGCGTCGCAAAACGATTCCGCAACGAATTGCGCGATGCGCTGACTATGCTGGGTGCGGAGGAGACACTCAAAGAAATCACACCCGAACCGGATACCAGACCCGAAGACAGCCGCGCGCTGCTGCTCAAGGCGCAGAAATCGCTCACCGATCAGGACGTGCACACATTGATCGAACGCTATGGCGATCTGGAGGCACAGAACGATTTTCAGGCGGGCAAGAAAGTGGTGCTCGCGCTGCGCAACCCCACCAATTCCAAGAAATATCGCAATGGCCGCTACGATGATCCGATCATCATCGTTTGGCGCAAGGGCAATGGATCGGTTGGCTTGAAACGCTTTATGGGCAACACAGAGCCTGCCGGGATTTATGCCTGGGGTCAGGCGAAGGCACATAAGGGTTCGTCGACCGATATCGATCGCGATGGGCGCAATGATCTGGGTCGATTGCGCGCAGGAACGTACCATTACGCACCTCGCGCTCAGGGCAATTTTTTGGGCAATAGGGCGTTCCGCGCGCGCAACACACAGGTGGCGATGCGCGACACCAACCATGACGGCAAATTCTCGCTGGTCGATGGTGACAAGCTTGATCCCAAGGGTGCGGGGCGCAGCATGCTGATCCACCAAGGCGGCAACACCTACACATGGTCAGCCGGATGCCAGACCATTCCCAAACGCTATTACAACCGCTTCCTCGCAACATTGGGCAAGCAGAAGGAATTCAGCTATATCCTTATCAATGTTTGATCGTCTGAATGTCCACCGCGCAACTTGCCTGTTGGCGCCCTTATCCCTTGCGCTTCTCGTAAGTGCCTGCGGCAATGAACCGGCCGCGCCTGCGCAGCCA
>CAKZSF010000061.1 GCA_937920575.1 uncultured Sphingomonadaceae bacterium
AAATAGTCATTGGTCAGCTCGCGTCCGCCTTGCCAAGTCAGCGTCCAGCCACCGGCAGCCTGCGCGATGCTGTCCGCCGCGGTGCCAGCCACCAGCACATTTGCGCCGGCCTTCAGAGGCAGCACGCCTTCATTCTTGAGCAGCACTTGCGATTTCGCCACCGCTTCGCGCGCGATGGCGCGATGTTCGGCGCTGCCCAGCTTGCTCATATCGCCTGAATTGGCGCGTTCCGATGGCTTCTGCGCGCGCGGCCCGATCAGGCCAGCGCGGAATTTTACCTTCAGAATGCGCAGCACCGCCTCGTCAATCCGCGCTTCTGGAATAGTGCCATCGCCAACCTGCTTCAGAAGCGTTTCGTAAAGCGCAACTGCATCGTCGGGCACCATGTAGATATCGAGGCCAGCCAGCACCGATTGCGCGCAATCGCTGACTGTGCAGCCTTTGACTTGCCCGTGTCCGTTCCAGTCGCCCACGACCAGTCCGTCAAAGCCCATTTCGCCGCGTAGAACGTCCGTCAGGAGTTCCTTATTGCCGTGCATTTTGCGGCCATTGATTGAATTGAAGCTGGCCATGATCGATTCAACACCGGCATCGATTGTCGCCGGATAAGGCACTGCGTGAATGCTCTTCAACGCGTCCATGTCGCCATCAACATCGCCTTGATCAACGCCGCGCGTGGTTCCGCCGTCGCCGAAGAAATGCTTGGCCGTTGCAATGACACGCCCTTCGCCAAGGAAGTCAGCCGCGCCTGGTTTGCCTTGCAAGCCTTCGACCAACGCCGCGCCCATTGTGGCGACGATCTGGGGATCTTCGGAATAGCTCTCGTAAGTCCGGCCCCAGCGGTCATCGCGCGCCACCGCCACTGTGGGCGAGAAGTTCCAGTCGATCCCGGTGACTTCGATTTCCACCGCTGTTGCATGGCCGATCCGGCGTACCAGATCGGCATCGCGCGTTGCCCCCAATGCGATGTTATGCGGGAAAATTGTTGCCCCAATCACATTGGTGTGGCCGTGCACCGCATCGGTGCCCCACATGGTCGGGATCACTGGCTCGCCATCGGGTAGCGGCGCGGTGGAAGCATCCCACATCTCATCAGCAAGACGCAGCCATTCGCCCGCGGGCGCAAACTCGTCTCCATACGGCCCGCCATTGCCGCCATTGAGGTAGCTGCCCCAACGGTATTTGCGCATTTCTTCCGCGCTGAAAGAGTTGATCTGCGGCTGAATCAACTGGGCAACCTTACGCTCCAGAGACATCGCAGCGACCACCCCGGGCAGATCCGCTTCGGACATTGGGATCGAAACAAGTGCTTTTGCAGCCGGTGTTTCACCCGTCGCCAACGGTGCCTGTGTTCCAATGGTTGTGCAACCTGCAAGCGCTAGCGCCGCAACGGCAGCCAAAAGCCGCGATTTCATTCTCTTATCCCCTCTTTGAGAACGTTCTCAATTAGCTCGGTTGTTACACGCCACAGAGGGAGAATCAAGCGTCTGTGTGACGCAAGGAGAAGGAAAACAGCAAGGCAGCCGAGAGACCGGCCAAAATCGCCAAAGCAATGAACAGACCAAAGAAGCCAAATTTGGGCACCAACGCCAGAGTGATACCCGGCATAACCAGTGAGGGCACAGTGTTGGTCAGATTGAAAAAGCCCAAATCGCGCCCGCGCGTCTCTGGCTTTGGCAGCACCCGCAATGTCTGTGCAGAATGCAGTGCAAGGAACACTGCACCGGACACGCCGAACACCAGATAGCCCGCAATCGCCATCGGCAGCGATTGGGCAAGGGCCATCAACAGCAACCCTGCCGCCGCGATGCTTGCCGCAATCCAGAGCGGCTGGATCGCCCGCTTTCTGCGATCGGCCCATCGCCCCACGACCATCGCAACCGGAATGGCGATCACCAGAACAACGGTTAGAACACGCGCCGCATCGTTCTCTTGGAAAGCCGGGCTAATGGATTGCAACCACACCAGCAGAAAGGTGAACAGCGCCGCCTCGCTAATTTGAACCAACAAACGCGCGACCCACATTTTTGCCACGGGGCCCCAGAGAACGATGGGGCGGCGTTTCTCACTCAGCGTGGAAGGATCGCTGCGCATCAATTGGGGTTGCGGGCAAGGATTGCCTATCAGGATCACGGGCAAGACGCAGACGGTCACGATCACCGCGACCATCCCAAGCCGTCCACTATCGCTGGCAAGGCCTGGTATTGTCACAAGCGCTGCGGTGGCCGCTGCGAGCGCTGGGGCAAGCGCTAACAAACCGCCGAGCTCACCCTTCTGCGCGTCAGGAACATTGTCCCCCGCCCAAGCTGCCAGCGGGCCCAACATCATGTTGAGAGCAAGCTGCCAAGCGGCCAAGATACCGACCAATGCCGGCAAAGTATCAGCCAGCTGGCTCGCCACCATCAACCCGCTGGAAAGGACCAGACCGGTCACAACCCAGACCGTGCGCGTCTTGGTCAGGTCGCTGGCCCAAGCGAACACGATGTTGCCGACGCTGGCGAAAATTGCTCCGAAAAAAGCAAGCGTCGCAAGCCAAGTGACCGATGCTTCGTCGCCCGCAAGGCCGATGACACGCGATGGCAGCAGGATCGACAAAAACGGGACATAGGCAATCGCCCCACCTGCCCAAGCCAATGCATACAGCCACATGAACCGCTGAGGCTGGAACGTTTCACGCAATGGTGTGGGCGGTCGGTTGGGGTCAGTCATTCCCTCACTGCGCAGGTGGCGCGACCGATCCTCTGACCACCAGACCAGCTTCCACAATACTGGCCGCGCTGTTGTGCGCCTGACCGCGTTGCGTGGCGATGATCTGGTCGACCGCCAGAG
>CAKZSF010000062.1 GCA_937920575.1 uncultured Sphingomonadaceae bacterium
TCGCATTTCACGTTCATGAAGGGGAGGATGGTCCGGAAGCAGTTCATAAAACTGTCGCTACGCTGTTGTCTAAACACGGGCTCGAGCCTGAGAATCGCTGGATCAACACCCGGGCGGGCAATATAGAAATCAGTGGCCGGCCCACGCCTGAGAGGCTGGTGGGTGAGCTTGCGCTGTGCCCACGCATTTACCAGTCTGTGTTGATGCCGAGCGGCGATGTTGCCCTGTGTTGCATGGATTGGACGCTTGAGCATGTCCTCGGCAATTTGCTGGAGAGCGACTACGATGCCTTGTATGAAGGGCCGGTGTTCCAGCACGTGTTGCGCGGCCAAGAAGATGACTCGATCGATATTCTGTGCCGCACTTGCGAAGTGGCCCGCACCAAGAAGCAGGTCTTGCTCGAGAAATTCATAGTCGAAAGCCAGGCCAAACGTGCCGAGCATATGTCTCGTGAACCGTCCTAAGCCCGTTTAGACAGGCCGAGCTGTACGCCATAAAAGGGGCAACCCCGACAGGTCGCGGTGAATGTCCTCGACCCCGCAGCGCTGCTGGTCGTCGTCAAATCCCCTCAGCGGCCACATTTCCGACAGGTGCCGGTGGGCTCGCCGCCCGGTCAAAATGTTCGAAGATCAGGTGAATCCGGTCTTCATTGCCATGATTGACCGCCCCGTGCGACACGATGTTGTTCACTTCATACGCCTGCCCGGCCTCCAGATGGCGTTTATGACCGTCAACAAAGAACCATACGTCTGGATTGGTCTGCAGCGGCACATGCACCTTGTGCGAGGTGTAGTTTGAGCCGCGTCCATCATAATGTGGTTCGATTGCTTCTTTGGCTGGCAGACGCGCGAGCATGACTTTGGAGTAGGCCCGCTCCTCATGCCCATATTGTTCAGTCACTGCGTCCATGATCGGCAGCAGAAAACGCTTCCAAATCGGCCAAGCGGGATTGTCGTAGCTTGCGCGCGGGTCAGCGTTGCCGGGCGTAAAGCGAAACACCATGTGCTGCGTCTTGCCGAGTACGTCGAATTTGTTCTCTTTGACCGCGTCTTCAGCCTGCCAGAGCTGATCGCCCATGCGTTCGACCATCGCCAGCAGCGGCGCAATATCCACCGCGCCAAGATCGCGGTAATGCTCAGGCTTTGAAACCAACAGCATGCCCAACTCGTCTCGAGCGGAGTCTATGGGCTGGTCTTTGGGTTCGTCACCGGCGTTGTTCACATCCTGCACCTTTGCAGCCCATCATGGTGCCGCTCAGATATCGCTGGCAAACGTGCAACACAAGCGAAACAGCCACCAATCAGGGTTTGCGAAAAGACTGTCTCGCCCACGCACACGCGTGCTGCTAGCATGCCTATGATGCTCGGGAGAAATCCACGCATTCCATAGGGGGGAGCAATGGACGACAAGACACCAACGGAAGAAACCAACGCGGCAGAGGCATCCTATTGGCGGGAGAATGTCCGCCTTCTGGTCACTTTGATGGCGATTTGGTTCGCCTGTTCATTCGGTGCGGGAATTCTGTTTAGGGACTTCCTCGACCAGTTCATGCTGGGCGGGTACCCTCTGGGCTTCTGGTTCGCGCAGCAAGGCTCGATCTATATCTTCATCGGCCTGATCATCTTCTACTCGTGGAAAATCCATCGGATCGAGCAGCGCTATCATCTCGACGATGATGACGAGCAATCCGACAGCGAAAGCGAGGGATGAGCGGCATGGAGACGCAAACCCTGATCTATCTCTTCGTCGGCCTCAGCTTCGCGCTCTATATCGGTATTGCGATCTGGTCGCGGGCAGGATCGACCAAGGAATTCTATGTCGCAGGCGGAGGGGTCAACCCGGTCGTCAACGGCATGGCCACCGCAGCAGACTGGATGAGTGCAGCCAGCTTTCTTTCGATGGCAGGGCTGATTGCGTTCATGGGTTATGACGCCTCGGTCTATCTGATGGGCTGGACCGGCGGCTATGTGATGCTGGCGTTGCTGCTTGCGCCTTATTTGCGCAAATTCGGGCAGTTCACCGTACCTGACTTCATCGGGACGCGGTATTATTCATCAGCGGCGCGAGTGGTTGCAGTGATCTGCCTGATCTTCATCAGTTTCACCTATATTGCCGGGCAAATGCGCGGTGTGGGGATCGTGTTCTCGCAATTCCTGCAGGTCGAAATCACCATGGGCGTGATCATCGGCATGGGCATCGTGTTTATCTACGCAGTGCTCGGCGGGATGAAGGGCATCACTTACACGCAGGTCGCGCAATATTGTGTGCTGATCTTCGCCTATCTGGTGCCGGCCTTTTTCATCAGTTTTATGCTGACGGACAACCCGATCCCGCAATTGGGGCTGGGATCGGCATTGAATGACGGTTCAGGCGTGTCCGTGCTGCAAAAGCTCGACAATGTGCTCGTGGAGCTCGGCTTCAATCAGTACACTGCAGGCTCCAAGAGCATGATCGACATGTTCTGCATCACCATGGCGTTGATGGTGGGCACCGCGGGCCTGCCGCATGTGATTGTGCGCTTCTTCACCGTGCCAAAGGCGTCGGATGCACGCAAATCGGCGGGCTGGGCGTTGGTTTTCATCGCCTTGCTGTACACCACCGCCCCAGCAGTGGGCGCGTTCGGCATGTACAATTTCGTCAATCAAACCAACGAGGTTGAGTATTCTGAGGCGCCGTCCTTCTTCACCAGCTGGGAAAAGGCAGGGCTGATCGCGTTTCAGGACAAGAATGGCGACGGCGTGATGCAATATCGCGCGGGCACCGCGTTTGATGGCAAGCCAGAATTCACTGGCGAGACCGGGCCGTCGGGCGAGCGTGCAATTGCCAATGCACCGGGCACAGACAACGCAAACGAGGTGTATGTTGACCGCGACATCATGGTTCTCGCCAATCCGGAGATTGCCAATCTGCCCGGCTGGGTCGTCGCCTTAATGGCCGCGGGCGGTTTGGCAGCGGCGCTTTCGACGGCAGCGGGCCTGTTGCTGGTGATATCCAGTTCAGTCAGTCATGATTTGCTGAAGAGCACTTTTGCGCCGAACATCTCGGCCAAAGGAGAGCTGCTCGCGGCACGGCTCGCGGCGACGGCAGCGATCGTGGTGGCGGGCTATCTCGGCATTTATCCTCCGGGATGGGTGGCGCAGGTGGTCGCGTTCGCTTTCGGCCTGGCAGCTTCCAGCCTGTTCCCGGCGATTTTCATGGGTATCTTCTTTAAGGGGATGAACAAGGAAGGCGCGATTGCCGGCATGGTCTCCGGCCTGGTGTTCACGTTTACCTACATCGCCTATTTCAAGCTGATGAATCCGGAGGCGAATGTTGCGGCCAACTGGCTGTTTGGAATCTCTCCGGAAGGGATCGGCGTGATCGGCATGCTGATCAACTTCGCGGTTGCGATTGCAGTGGCCAGTTTTACGGCGAAAACACCTGCGGACATCCGCAAGCTGGTCGATTCAATTCGTGTGCCGCGCGGTGCCGGGGATGCGTCGTTGCACTAGCCGGGCACAAGGTCGGCATTGGATGCGCACTAGGTATTTTGGCGCCCTTCGATCAGGCTTTCGACGACGCTCGGATCGGCCAGTGTGGATGTGTCGCCTAGCGAGCCATAATCATTCTCCGCAATCTTGCGCAGGATGCGGCGCATGATCTTGCCTGAACGAGTCTTAGGCAATGCAGGTGTCAGATGGATGTGATCGGGCGTCGCGATCGGACCGATCTCTTTGCGCACATGCTGGTGCAATTCGGCGACGGTATCCGCTGAGCCTTCCTCGCCCGCGTTGAGCGTGACGTAGCAGTAGATGCCCTGACCCTTAATGTCGTGCGGGTAACCAACCACGGCGGCCTCTGACACCAGAGGGTGCAGAACCAGCGCGCTTTCAACCTCAGCCGTGCCCATACGGTGGCCCGACACGTTGATCACATCGTCCACTCGCCCGGTGATCCAGTAATAGCCGTCTTCGTCGCGCTTACACCCGTCGCCGGTGAAATATTTCCCGGCATAGGTGCTGAAATAGGTCTGCACGAAGCGCTCGTGATCGCCATAGACACTGCGCGCTTGCCCCGGCCAGCTGTGCGTGATGCACAGATTGCCGTCCGTCGCACCGTCCAGAACCGCGCCTTCATTGTCGACCAGCTGTGGCCGCACGCCAAACATGGGTAGCCCCGCGCTGCCGGGCTTCATGTCATGCGCAGCCGGTAATGTGGTGATCATGCAGCCACCCGTCTCGGTTTGCCACCAGGTGTCGATAATCGGGCAGCGGCCTTCTCCGACCACGTCGTGATACCAGCGCCATGCCTCGGGATTAATGGGCTCACCCACGCTGCCCAGCAGGCGCAGCGAAGACCGGTCGCGACTGGTCACAAAGTCGTCGCCTTCGCGCATGAGCGCGCGGATCGCGGTGGGGGCGGTGTAGAGGATGTTGACCTTGTGCTTTTCCACGACATCCCAGAACCGGCCATGGTCGGGATAGTTCGGCACCCCTTCGAACAGGATTTGCGTCGCGCCATTCATCAACGGGCCGTAGACGATATAGCTGTGCCCAGTGACCCAGCCGATATCGGCAGTGCACCAGAACACTTCGCCCCCCTGTTCATGGTGCTGGTAATCGAAAATGTAGTTGAAGGTTGTTGCGGTCCACACGCCATAGCCGCCGGTGGTGTGCAGCACGCCCTTGGGCTTGCCGGTCGAACCGGAGGTGTAAAGTATGAAAAGGGGATCTTCTGCAGCCATCGGCTCGCAAGGGCAGTCTGCATCGGATCGCGCATCGTCAAACCAGTGGTCGCGACCGTCAGTCATGGCGATATCGCCGCCGGTGTGCTTGATCACCAGAACGGCATCGACATCCGCGTCCTCTATCTGGAGCGCGGCGTCGACATTGGCTTTGAGCGGCACGACCTTACTGCCCCGTAACCCCTGATCTGCAGTCACGACAAAGCGGCTGCCGCAATCCTCGATTCGCCCGGCCAGCGCTTCGGGAGAGAATCCGCCGAACACGACCGAATGGATCGCGCCGATCCGTGCGCAGGCCAACATTGCAGTCACGCCTTCGACAATGTTGGGCATATAAATCGTCACGCGCTCGCCCTTGGTCACGCCGATCGTTTTGAGCGCGTTGGCCATGGCAACAACTTCACGGTGAAGCTCGGCATAGGTGAGCGTACGCCCGGCGCTTGCCGGATCATCGGGCTCAAAGATCAGTGCCGCAACGTCGCCTCGGCCTTCCTCTACATGGCGATCCACGGCATTGTGACACAGGTTGAGCACCCCATCGGCAAACCATTCGATGCTCACCGGATCAAACGATGCCTCGCCGCCTTTGGTTGGCGTCTTGAGCCAATCAAGCCGTTTGGCCTGATCCAACCAGAACGCGTCCGGATCGTCGATCGAGTGTTGATACATGGAGTCGTATTGTTCGGCAGTGCAGTGGGTCGGTCGATCAAGCTGCGGACGTTGAACAAATGGGCTCATGATGGATCTCCTATGCGTTGCACCTGCCATACCTTTTTTCGTCAAAGATGCGTGTTCAAAAAAGGGTCAAACGACAATTCGCGAGGTGCATTGCCGTGCTTCAGAAACGCAATCTGGATAAAGTTCAAGCGCGCATGACACAAACCTTCCGGGAAAAGCCAATGAATGGACTCGCTTGATCGCAGAGCGGTTCGCTGCCAACGCTTTGCCATGCCTGCGGCCTTGCTAGACTATTTTCGATCATTCTTCGGCTATGCGCGGGGCAAGCTGCTCGGAACAACGATGATTATTGTGGGGGCGGCCCTGCTGGAAGGCGTTGGGCTTCTGGCGATCCTGCCGTTCCTCGAAATGTTCTCCGGCGCTGAACCCAGCGCGGTGACACGCCGCCTTGTTGACGCGATGGCAACACTCGGCATCACCACGCAAGAGCAGCGCATCGTGGCTGTGCTGGCGGGTTTTCTGGTGCTGGTTGCGCTGCGCAACTGGCTGGTCTGGGCGCGCAGTTTGCGTTTGCAGGAGCTGGGTCAAGGCTATGTCGATCATGTCCGGCTTGGCATTTTTGAGACGATGGCGAAAGCGGATTGGGCGACCATTCGGCAGCTCAAAGTGCATGAAGGCATTCATTCGATCAGCACCGATGTGCAGCGGCTTTCCGCAGGCACGCAGAGGCTGCTGAACATCATTGTCAGTTCTGCAATGCTTGCCGCGCAATTGATCGCGGCCTTTGTGATCTCGCCAATGTTGGCGATGGCGATCCTCGCAATCTTCATCGTGGCCGCTGCCGTCACCCCCTTTCTGTGGCGGCGATCCCATCGTTTGGGACAGCAACGCACCATCCGTGGGCGCAACATGTTTGAAACCCTGCTCAGTTTCCTGACGGTGTTGAAACTCGCCAAGATTCACAAGCAGGAAGCGACCTATCTTTCGGCCTTTGCCGATGATGTGCGGGGCATGCGCGAAGAGGCTTTGCAATTCGTATCACAACAATCGGCCCTTTCGGCAGTGATGCAGCTGGGCGTTGCTTTGATCATTTGTCTGGTTGTGCTGATCGCCTTGTTCTGGCTGCAAACCGGATACCTCGCATTGGCTGCCATTCTGATTATTCTGGTCCGCACCAACGGCCCTGTCCTGAACCTTCTGCAAAGCGCGCAGCAATTTGCGAATCTTCTGCCAGCCTATATCGGCCTACAAGAACTGGAAGCGAGTCTGGCCAGCTCTGCGCAGCGTTCGCCACAAGAATACCAGCCAACCCCCGCCGGCAGGAAAGACGATCTGGCAAAGGTTCAGGAACGGTCTCAGGCACCAGTGGCGGTGCAATGCTCTGCGCTCAGCTTTCGTCACCCGGGACAGACCAAACCGCTTCTGAACCAGCTCGATTTCGCTGTTTCGGCTGGACAGCTCGTGGCGCTGCGCGGCCAATCGGGTGCAGGCAAAACCACTCTGCTCGACCTGATGACAGGATTGCTCACGCCCGATGCGGGCAGTGTGGCAATCGACGGCCTGCCACCGGCCGATCCACGGCTGGCCCGGCGGCTCGCCTATGCGCCGCAAGACCCGGTTTTGCTTGATCGTTCGATCGCGGACAATCTGATGTGGGGTGTGCCTCCGCAAACCTCCGAGGCGATGTGGAGCGCTTTGGAAATCGCTCAGGCGAGGGCGTTTGTGGAGGCTATGCCGAATGGCCTGCAGACGCGTGTGGGAGAGCGCGGGCAATCCTTGTCAGGCGGCGAGCGTCAGCGGATCTGTTTGGCACGGGCGCTGTTGCGTGAGCCCAGCCTGTTGATTATGGATGAAGCGACAAGTGCAATTGACCGGCCACCGGAGAAGGCAAGTCTATCGGGATTGCGCGCATTGAGCGACCGGATGACGATTATCCTTGTGACTCACCGCGAGGTGGATCTGACATTGCTGGACGGTAGCTACGCATTGACATCTGGCGCAATTTATCCGGAAAAATCTGGCGCTTGATCCAGAAAAACGGGCGCAGCGGCACGTAAAGCCAAT
>CAKZSF010000063.1 GCA_937920575.1 uncultured Sphingomonadaceae bacterium
ACGCACCAGTCGGCGGTCATCCACACCAGCGTCGGTTCGTTGTTGGCGAGCGCGCTGTCCAGAGCCTCTTGCGAGAAAGGATCGCTGGCGATGAGAGTTTGAACCTCGCCGCCCACAGTTCGCTCTATGCTGCCCGGCAGCGCGAACGCCGCGAATATTGCGAAGGGTGCCACAATCAGACCGAATGCAGGCCAAGCGAGCTTGCCCGCGCGCTGCATCCGCCCGACAACCATCAGCGCCACGAGAAGCCCAAAGATTAGCACCATCGCAATCAGCGCGAAATTCTGCCCTGCCAAACGCGAGGTCAGCCACACCAGCGCCAGCGCGGTCAGCCCCATCGGGATCGCCATGATCCGGCGGAAGGTGTTCATCCAGTTGCCCGGCTTGGGCAGCATTTTGCGCAGCGCTGGCACGAAGCCGAGCAGCAAGAATGGCAGCGCCAGACCTAGTCCCAAGGTTGCAAACAACAGCAACGCCTCTGCAGTAGGCAGCAACAGCGCCGCACCCATCGCCGCGGCCATAAACGGCCCGGTGCAAGGCGTGGCCGCAACCGCTGCCAGCAATCCGGTTGAGAAGGCTCCAGCCGGTTTGCCCGATTGCGTGATCGAGATGCTGGGCAGCTCAAACAGACCCGCGAAATTCGCGGTGATGGCCACGGCCAGCACCAGCAGCGCGACAACCACGCCCGGCTCCTGCAATTGGAATGCCCAGCCCACTTGCTCGCCCGCTGCGCGCAAGGCCAGCATGATTGCGCCCAAAGCGACACAGGCAATCACTACGCCCGCGGTGTAAGCAATGCCCTCACTACGGGCCGTCGCTTCGCTTTCGCCAGCGCGCGCGAGCGAAATCGCTTTCAGGCTCAGGATCGGAAAGACACAGGGCATCACGTTGAGGATCAGACCACCGGCAAGCGCCGCGAGCAGCAGCAGCGGCAAGCTCGTGCCTGACATCGCGCCCTCGCCGCCACCCAATATTTCGCCGAGTGGCGGAACATCGCCCGCGCTGCCTTCGAACAGCACGCCCTCTCCCGTATCGCCAAACGCCAGAATGCCGCCAACTCGCTCAGGATCATCCCCCAATTGGTTGAGCGGGATTTCCGCAATCAGCAGATCACCCTCGCGTGAGAAGCTTTGCGGATCGTTATAATTGACCAGCTGCTCATTGCGGACAAACACATGCGGCACCCCGATATCGAGCGCCGCGGGAAGCGGGATTGCGAGCCGCAGGCGGTCATCGGTGATCTGGAAGCGCGCTTCGCTGTCGAGCATCGCAGGAATGGTTGCGCGCCAAGCGTCAAACTGCGTGTTGCGGCCACTTGCAGTATCGGCAGGATCGAGCGTCAATTGCCCGCGTTCGGGCACGCAGACCTCGTCGGTGCAGGCAAGCCACTGCGCGTCGAGCTTTAGCGCTGTGACGCCGGCAATATCCGCGGCTTCTGGCACTGTGATCGGCACCAACACGGCATAATCGCCCTCGTAGATGTGGTTCATCAGGCCAGCAATCATCAGCTTGGTCGGAACTGGATATTGCGGCTCGCCCGCCGTCCAACCGTCTGGCAGCGTCCAATCCAGCATCATCGGGAAACCGGCATCGCCCGGATTGATCCAATAGCCGTGCCACTCTGGCGCCTTGGGCGAAAAAGTGATCGCGACCGTGGTTGTTTCACCTGCCTTGAACGGTTCCTCCGCCACCAGTTCGGCGGCAAGATTGGTCTCTTGCTGTGCAACCGCGTTTGCAATCTGCGCGTTTGCGGGAACCGCGACCAGCGCGGCACATAGAGACAACAGGGCCAGCGCCAGATGGCGCAGCGTTACGAGAGAAAGAGTGCTTGCTTGCATGGTTGCGCTCCACCTAGGAGCCTTGGACGCATGCTGCAATGGAGTGGTGAATGAGTGAGACGCGCGATCTGTTGATTTTGGGTGGTGGGCTGGTCGGAATGACGCTGGCCCTGACTGCTGCGCGTAAGGGGATCTCGAGCTATGTGGTCGACCGCGCAGACCCCGCTGAATTGACAGCAGAAGGGTTCGATGGTCGGGCAACGGCGATTTCAACGGCAAGCTGGAACCTCTTCACGAATATTGGACTGGCTGAAACACTGGAGCCGCATGGCTGCCATATCAGCAAGATTGCAGTGACAGACCAGATGAAGCCGGGACAAATCGATTTCGTTCCCGAGGCGCATGACGGCACGCTCGGCAGGATGTTCGCCAACCGGACGCTGCGGGTTACATTGTTCGATGCAGCGCGGAAGGAAAAGCTGATCGATTGGCGCAGCAAGGCAGATGTGGTCGCGCGCCACCGCGACGCGCATGGTGTCGCCGCCAATCTTGCCGATGGCAGTGAGCTAAAGGCCCGCCTGATGATCGCAGCCGAGGGACGCGGTTCCCCCACCCGCGAGGAAGCCGGCGTCAAAATTGCCAAATGGGAATACAGCCACCGCGCAATCATTGCAGGGCTCATGCATGAAAAGCCGCATGATGGCGTGGCGTGGGAGATCTTCTACCCCGCCGGGCCGTTCGCGCTGCTGCCGCTCAATGACGACGCGGATGGCAAACATCGCAGCGCGCTGGTCTGGACAGTCAGCGAGCGTGACGGCGACGGCGTGTTGAAACTTTCCGATCGTGCCTTCCAAGCTGAGGTCGAGAAACGAATGGGTGGGCTGTATGGAACAGTCACGCCCGTGGGCAACCGAATGAGCTATCCGCTCGGTTTCCACCACACGGCGAAGATTACGGGCGAGCGTCTCGCGCTCGTGGGCGACAGTGCGCACGGCATCCACCCGATTGCGGGCCAAGGTCTCAATCTGGGTCTGCGCGATGTGGGCGCATTGGTTGAAGTGCTGACCGATGGGATGCGGTTGGGCCTCGACATAGGCGACGCGCAATTGCTTGATCGCTACGAGAAATGGCGCGGGCTCGACAGCTTCATGGTGGCGTTGGCCACTGATGGGCTGACTCGGCTGTTCGGTGTTCCCGGCGCGTCGGCCTCTGCCGTGCGGCGATTGGGCATGGCAGGTGTGCAGCGGATTGAGCCGCTCAAACGCTGGTTTATGGATGAGGCGCGCGGTGTATCAGGCGACGTGCCAGAACTGATGAAGGGCTAAACTGCAAGGTTGGCTGTCAACCCTTGCGGTTCAGCCGTCGCCCACGGGGCTGGCCTGTTCCACCCGATTGCCTTCGCCGTCGCGCAAATTGCGCGGTTCCAGAATGGCGGAGCTTTCAATTGTTTCCAAGGCTTCCTGCGCACTGGCGTAGCGTTCCGCGTCAGCCAGCCATCGCTCCACATCTTCCGACTTCGCTGCAGGCAGCGCGCGCACCTCTGCAGCCGCCGCAGACGGCCTGCCGCTTTCAAGGAACCGTTGCGCGCGGGCATAACGCCGTTCGGGCACTGGTGAAGGCGTATCCTCTCGCCGCACCACGAACAGCTCGTTGAGGCCACGGCCAATGCTGTCGAACAATCCTTCGTCCGCTGGCGCCGCCATCAAATCGTTTTCCAACCCCTCAAGCCGGGCCAGCAACTGGTCCAAAGTGATCGGGTTTTCAGACACTTCAACCAGAGTCTTTACAGCCTCCGGCTGCGCCTCGCCAAAGCGCAATTGGAGCTGCTCTTCCAGATAGCCGAGCCGGTCGCCCCGTTCCAAAGCACGACGTGTGGCAAAGGCAATCAGCAGACCTTCAGCGCGCGCCGCGTTGCCAGCGGCGGCCTCGGCCTGAATATCGAGACGGGTGATGCGCTGCTCCAGCGCCGCCATGCGTTGATCGAGCCCACCCTGCTGTTCGGCAACCTCTTCAACCGTTGACGCCTCAGCCAGTGCGCTGTCCTCTGGGTCAGTCTCTGCACCCGCTTCGCCTGTTGGCTCAGCAGCTGGCAAAGCAGCAGCAGGGCCCGCATTGGCAAGGGGCGCCGGATCCTCTTCCGCTGTGGAAAAGAGATAGCCTGTTTGCCACCCCACTACCCCTGTCGCTGCAATGCCCAGCACGAATGCTCCGCCCAGCGCCATAAGCAGTGATCGCGTCCTTTTTCGACGCGCGGCACGGGCATCTGCCTGAGTTTTATAGGAATAGTCGTTCATTACCGTCTTCTTGCGACCCGGATCATCTTGTTATTGTGCATTCGCAATCCGTCATTAGCTCCGGTTCTGCCACAAGGTATCGGCAAAGGCCACCAACGCCGCGTCATCGGGGGTGTCCGGCCAGCCAACAGAACGCCAGCCAATTCCCACGGCGCGCTCCAATCTGGGGCCGATTAGCGCAGAATCAACCGCCGAGCGATCCAGCGCAAGGCGTTCGCATTCCTCAGCGAAATGCCTCGCCGCCTCGGCAGAGTGCAGCAAAACAATGGCGCCACCGGCCAGCGTTTCCGCAATGCGCGCCGGCATAGGCAATGCGCGGCTGCGATAGACGATCCGCTGTTCGATTTTCAGCCTATCAGGCAAATCGAGCGGCACATGCTTTTCGCCAGCCAGACGCAGCAAGGCCAGGCTTTGCCCGGCCAATTCATCGAGCAGATTCTGGAGGCCGCCGACACCAATCTGTGCGATGCCGAACCCGGCATTGCGCGCTGCCTCTGCAGTGGCCTCGCCCACGCAATAGGCAGGCAATCCCTTGACGGCGTCCAATTGTTCGCCGCCGTGACGGATGGCGTTTGCGCTGCCCAACACAACACCGTCGAAACGAGCGGGATCGGGCATTTCCCATGTCACAGGCTCAACCGCAAACATCGGCTCACCCATGCTTGGCAAGCCCATTGCGTCACAACGCGCCAGAGTTGCCGAGAGACCTGGCTCCGCGCGAATGACCACCACTTTGGCTGGGGATGTCATTGCGGTGGATCGAACAGCGACAGAATGCTGTCGGGTGATCGTGCAAGCAATTGCTGGGCAAGCCGCAAGGGACCATTTGCATCGGCGACTGCAAATTCGGCGTCATCAGCAACGCGATCCCTGCCATCGGCACTGAACAAAGCCGCGCGCAGGGTCAGCGTTTCCTCTTTTGCCTGACACAAAACCGCAATCGAACTGTGGCAATTGCCGCCAAGCGCGAACAGCAAGGCGCGCTCGGCCATCACTTCGGCATTGCTGGCTGAGCAATTGATCGCATCCATCAAAGCGCGGGTCTGGTGATCGTCTGTGCGACACTCCAGACCGATCGCGCCTTGCGCAGGCGCGGGAAGAAATTCATCGAATTCAAGCGCGACGCCCACATCGCTTTGCTCCAACCGATCAAGCCCGGCGCGGGCCAGCATCGTCACATCTGCCTCGCCCGCTTCCAGCTTGGCCAAACGCGTTGCGACATTGCCGCGAATGCCGACAACGGTACAATCAGGCCGCAGATGCAGCATTTGTGCGGCTCTGCGCGGCGCGCTCGTGCCGATCCGCGCGCCTGATGGAATAGCAGCGACGCTTTCTGCCCCGACCAACACATCGCGCCGATCTGCACGCGGCAATATCGCGGCAATCATCAGCTCTGGCGGTCGGATCGTTTCCACATCCTTCATCGAGTGAACCGACACATCGATCTCACCAGTCGCTAGCCACTGATCGAGCTCTTTGGTCCACAGCGCCTTGCCGCCAATTTCGGCCAATGGACGGTCGAGCACCTTGTCGCCGCTCGCCACCACGGGCACCAATTCAATCTCGCTTTCGCCCCAGCCATGGGCCGCGCACAAGCGCTCACGCGCTTCAATTGCTTGCGCCATGGCCAGCGGCGAATTGCGCGTTCCCAGACGCAGGCGTGGTGATTTCGTCATAGCTTTGCTTGCCCTAGCCGCGCATCTCGTTCAGTGGAAGCCACATGACGCTGGTGCTGGGGATCGAGTCAAGCTGCGACGAGACAGCGGCTGCGCTGGTGACGGGCGATCGCGTGATCGTGTCCGAACGCATCGCCTCGCAAATTGCCGCGCATCAGCCCTATGGCGGTGTCGTTCCCGAAATTGCTGCTCGCGCGCATGTTGACCGGCTCGCCCCGCTCATCGAAGCGGTGCTGGAAGAAGCCGACGTCACGCTATCCGATTGCGATGCGATTGCGGCAACTGCCGGCCCCGGCCTGATTGGTGGCGTGATGGTGGGGCTGGTCTCCGCAAAAGCGCTGGCCATGGCATCGGGCACGCCGCTTTATGCGATCAACCATCTGGAAGGCCATGCGCTGTCTCCGCGCCTCGCCGATGCGGCGTTGGAGTTTCCCTATGCGCTGCTATTGGTATCCGGCGGCCACTGCCAGATCTTGCGCGTGGACGGCGTTGGCCAGTATCGCCGCCTCGCCACCACAATTGACGACGCGTTGGGCGAGGCGTTCGACAAGTCAGCAAAACTGCTCGGGCTTGGCTATCCCGGCGGCCCAGCATTGGAAAAACTAGCGTTGAAAGGTGGCGCAAGCGCAGTTCCATTGCCGCGCCCGCTGCTGGGCAGCAAGGAACCACATTTCAGTTTCGCAGGATTGAAGAGCGCAGTCTTGAGAGCAACTGAAAGCGGCGCATACAAAAACGCTGATATTGCGGCGAGTTTTCAGCAGGCCGCAATTGATTGCGTGCTTGATCGGCTCCAGCATTCGTTCCCGGAATTGGGCGACGTCAGCGCATTGGTGGTTGCTGGCGGAGTCGCAGCGAACCAGCGCATTCGCGGTGCTCTGGAGGGGTTTGCGAACGACCGCGCTTTGCGGTTCGTTGCACCGCCCTTGGCGCTGTGCACCGACAACGCCGCGATGATCGCATGGGCCGGTGCAGAGCGTCTCGCCATCGGCGCTGAGCCCGATCCGTTGGAATTCGCCGCCCGCCCTCGCTGGCCGCTCGATCCCAATGCAGAGCCCGCACGCGGCGCAGGGGTAAAGGCATGACCGACACGAAACATCCCGTCGCCGTTATCGGCGCAGGCGCGTGGGGCACTGCGCTCGCACAAATGGCGGCCAGCGATGGCCGCGAAGTGTTGATCTGGGCACGCGAACCCGACGTTGTCGAGGCGATCAACACCCAGCATTGCAACACATCGTTTCTGCCATCGGCTGAACTTGCGCCGACGATTCGAGCAACCGGCGACCTCGGCGAATTGGCGGGCATCGACACCGTACTGGTCGTCACCCCGGCGCAGCATTTGGGCACAACCTTGCAACAGTTGGCCACAGCGCCTCAGGATCTGATCCTGTGCAGCAAGGGTATCGAGGCCAACACCGGCCGCCTGATGAACGATGTCGCGAAAGATGCCGCACCCACATCAGAAATCGCCGTTCTGGCCGGGCCAACCTTCGCCCATGAAGTGGCCGCCGGCCTGCCCAGTGCAGTGACGCTCGCTTGCGGTGGAGGTGAAGCGCAATGGGAACGGATATCGCCTTCTCTCGCACGACCTTCCTTCCGCCCCTACTCCTCCGACGATTTGACCGGTGCGGAGATCGGTGGTTCGGTGAAAAACGTCCTCGCTATCGCATCCGGCGTGGTCGATGGGCTGCAGCTGGGTCAAAACGCCCGCGCCGCCTTGATCGCCCGCGGTTATGCAGAAATGCAGCGCTTCGGCGAAGCTTTGGGCGCCCAGCGTGATACGTTGAACGGATTGTGCGGGCTAGGCGATCTCGTCCTCACTTGCTCGTCAGAATCGAGCCGCAATTTCTCCCTCGGCAAGGCGCTTGGCCAGGGGCAATC
>CAKZSF010000064.1 GCA_937920575.1 uncultured Sphingomonadaceae bacterium
GCCAAAGGGCTGCGCAGAGAAGGCGTCGATATGCCAATAGGGGATCGTTTGCGTCATAGTGTTCTCACTTCACGGGTATAGCAGCGTGCTGGCCCAGCCATCGCTGGCGCTGGCGCGCGAATATTGCCGCCGGTCATGCAGGCGGTTGGGCCGGTCGAGCCAGAATTCGATTTGCGTGGGTCGCAACCGAAAACCGGTCCAATGCGCGGGGCGCGGGATGTTGCCGTCAGGATGCTCAGCCGCCAGCGCGTCGATCCGCTCCACATAATCCTGGCGATCCGCCAAAGGACGCGACTGGTCCGACGCTGCCGAGCCAATTTGCGAGACGCGCGGACGTGAATGGAAATAGTCGTCAGCCTCCGCCTCGCTCACTTCTTCCAGCGGGCCATTGATGCGGATCTGGCGGCGCAGGCTCTTCCAGTGGAACAGCAGGCTCGCCTGCATATTGGCACGAATTTCACTGCCCTTGCGACTCTCTGCGTTGGTGTAGAAGACAAATCCATCTGCCCCGTGCCCCTTGAGCAAGACCATGCGGACAGACGGCGCGCCATCGGGCGATGCCGTGGCCAGTGCCATTGCGTTGGGGTCATTGGGCTCGCTGGCTTGCGCCTCGGCAAACCAATGCTCGAACAGTTCGAACGGATCAGTTTCAGGCAGCTCGGATTTCAGAAGATCGCTTGTCATGATAAGTCTGACCTAAGCATTGCGAGGCCCGCCGCAAGCCCTCTTTGCTTGCACCTGTGCGCTGTCTCACCTAGCTAACACACATGTCTGATCCTTATGCAACTCTTGGCGTAAACCGCTCTGCCTCTGAAAAAGAGATCAAGAGCGCCTATCGCAAGCTCGCAAAAGAGCTGCATCCTGACCGCAACAAGGACAACCCGAAGGCGTCCGAGCGTTTCTCCAAAGTGACGCAGGCCTATGATCTGCTGTCGGACAAGGCCAAGCGCGGCCAGTTTGATCGCGGCGAGATTGACGGCGATGGCAATCCGCGCATGCCCTTCGGAATGGGCGGTGGCGGTGCTGGCGGCGGATTTGGTGGCGCACGGCCGGGCAGCGGCGGTGGGCCGCGTGGTTTCTCGCCCGATGATTTTCAGGGCTTCAACAATGACGGGCTGGATCTTGGCGATCTGTTCGAAGGGCTGTTCGGCGGTGGCGGTTCACGCTCAAGCAGTGCGAGAGGCCCAAGCGGGTTCGGCCAAACGCGCCGTCCTGCTCCCAAAGGCGCGAATTCGCAGTACCGCCTAAAAGTACCTTTCGTGGACGCGGCGACCAAGCGGCCGCAGCGCATTACACTCTCGGACGGCAAAACCATCGATCTGCAGCTGCCCAATGGCGTCGAGCAAGGCACGCAAATGCGGCTGAAGGGTAAAGGCGAATCCGGCCCGGGCGGTGCAGGTGATGCGATTGTGACGATCGCCGTGGAAAGCCATCCCTTCTATCGCCGCGATGGCGATGAAATTCGGATGGATTTGCCGATTACTCTCGACGAAGCGTTGCACGGCGCAAAAGTAAAAGTGCCCACAGTCGATGGCGCTGTCATGATGACCATCAAACCGGGCACGAGCGGCGGGACTGTGCTGCGGTTGAAAGGCAAGGGCTTCACCAAGAAATCGGGCCAGCGCGGCGACCAGCTGGTGACACTGGAAATCGATTTGCCCGAGGACACCAGCGCGCTGTCCGATTTGCTGGGCGAGTGGAAAGACGATCGCAATGTGCGCGATAAGCTGGAGAGCGGATGAGCCCGTCGCCGACCACGCGAATACACAATGCGGCAAGGCGGTTTGATCAACAGGCCTGGCCAATCACCAAGCGCGTGTTGGTGGGTACATGGAATGATGGCTTTATCCATGCAGGCAATCTTGCCTACATGACGATGCTGGCGATTTTTCCTTTCTTCATCTTGGGCGGTGCAATCTTCTCCTTGTTCGGTGAAGAGGCGGCCCGCAATTCGATGATTGAGGCGGTCTTGATAACGCTGCCGCCGATTGTGCGAGAAGTCGTTGGGCCTGTGGCGCATTCGGTCATCGATTTGCGCAGCGGCTGGCTGTTATGGGTTGGCGCCGCCATCGCATTGTGGACGGTTTCCAGTCTGATCGAGACGATCCGCGATATCCTCTACCGCGCCTATCGCGTGCGGTTGACCGGCAGTTTCTGGCGCTATCGCCTGTTCAGCGCTGGCATGATCGTCGGCCTGGTGGTGGTGATGCTGATCCTCCTCATCGGCCAAATTGTGATGGGAACCGCGCAAGAGGTGATGCTGGCCTATTTCCCGCGAATCGATGCGATAGCTGACCAGCTGTCCGTGTCGCGGGCCATTGCCGCGCTGGCCTTCTTCGTCACGATGCAATTGCTGTTTCACAGCTTGGCACCGCGCGCTTACCGCAAAAGCACATATCCCGCGTGGCCAGGAGCCGCCGTGACGACCATCTGGTGGCTTGTTGCGAGTTTTGTCCTGCCGCCATTGCTAAGCCAGGTTTTCTACTACAATTTGACCTATGGCAGTCTCGCCGGGATCATGATCACGCTTTTCTTTTTCTGGTTTGTGGGATTAGGAGTGGTGCTAGGCGCAGAATTCAACGCGGCGCTGGCCAAGGTGCCAGAAGAATTGGCCGCAGAAGCAAAGATTAAGATGCAGGAGGGTCCGGAATGGGCGGATTGATGGCAGGTAAGCGCGGGCTGATTATGGGGCTCGCCAACAACAAGTCGCTTGCCTGGGGGATTGCCAAGAAATTGGCCGATCAGGGTGCTGAATTGGCGTTTTCCTATCAGGGTGAAGCGCTGAAAAAACGTGTTGAGCCTTTGGCCAACGAGCTGGGCAGCGATTTTGTGCTGGAATGCGATGTGTCCGACATGGACGCGCTGGACACCGCCTTCGACACGCTCAAGCAGCGCTGGGACACGCTCGACTTTGTGGTTCACGCGATCGGC
>CAKZSF010000065.1 GCA_937920575.1 uncultured Sphingomonadaceae bacterium
AGCAGCTCTTTCCAGATATCAGGGATCGGGCTTTCTTTGGTCAGCAAGGGCCGCGTGCCGAATTGGAATGCAATTTTGCCGAGTTCTGGATTGTCGATCCAGTTCTCCCACTCGCGCAGGAACCAAACGCCGCCGGCCATCACGATCGGGACGTCTTCCGACACCCCTTCCTTGCGCATCATCTCGCGCAGGACTTTGACGCGCGGATACGGATCTTCTGGTTTGGTTGGGTCTTCCGCGTTCGACAGGCCATTGTGACCGCCTGCGAGCCATGGATCCTCATAAACCACAGCCGCCATCAGATCTGGCACCTTGTGATAGGAGCGCTTCCACAATGCTCGGAATGCGCGACCAGAGCTAATGATAGGCAGGTAGTTGACGTTAAACCGCGCGGCGATCTCAGCCAGTTTGTAAGGCATACCCGCGCCACAGGTTACTCCCGTGATCAAACCTTTGCAGTTTTCCAGAACGCCTTCGAGTACGGCCTGCGCTCCACCCATTTCCCACAGGACATTGATGTTGATCGCACCCTGCCCGTTGGAGATTTCGTGGGCGCGCTTGACCTGCTCGGACGCTCCATCAATGGCATAGCGGATCAGTTGCTCGTGCCGTTCCAAGCGTGTGCGTTTATCGTACACTTGCGGAATGGGGTTGCCATCGTCGTCATAGCTGTCGGCATTTACCGCGCTGACGGTACCAATACCGCCCGCTGCAGCCCACGCGCCAGAGCTGGCATGATTGGTGGCCGATACGCCTTTTCCACCCTCGATCAGCGGCCACACTTCTTTGCCGCCATAGTTGATGGGGGTCAGTCCCTTAAATGCCATTTCAATCCCTGCTGTATGATGTCTTGCCGCGCGTTAGAGTGTTCGCGGCCAGAAAGCCAATTCATTCGGCGGCGGAGCTCGCTTCTTCCCCTGGGGAACTGCATGGCTCGATATCGCGCGGCTCTGGGCGTGAACCGACGGCCTCGAACTGGGCGTAATAGCCGGCGATTTCCGGTTTCCGGATAAACTCGACCAGCCGGAAGCCGACCGCATCCAGTTCGCAGAACAACAGCTTGGGCGGAATGCCGTGCTGATCGGTTGGGCGATCGACGTCGACCACGATCACTTGCCCGCCTTCCTTCAACGATGGGCGCAGCCGCCAAAGGAATGGATAGGGTTCGCCCACCTCATGGTACATATGAACCAGAAACACGCGGTCAAAGCTGTTCTCGGGAAGTTTGGGATCGTCAACCTCACCCGGTTTGATAGAGACGTTCTCGAGCCTCTCTCGCTCAACCCGCGCGCCGAGACGCTTTAGCGCACCACCGTCAATATCTTGCGCGAGTACGCGGCCAGATTTGCCAACACGGGCAGCCAGCCGCACGGTGTAATACCCCTCACCCGCACCGATATCTGCCACTGTCATGCCCGGTTGAATCGCGGCCAGCTCCATCACGCGTTCCGCTTCCTTGCGGTCATCACGCGCTTGCTCGGTCGAGAATGAATTCCCGCCGAGTTCAGACACCGGGCGATAGGCTCGTGGAAATTCCAGCGACGTGGCAGGGCGCGTGTTGTCGACCTGCTCGCAACCGACGAGTGTCAATGCCAAGGCGCATAGAGTGATTTTGCGGATCACTCTACGTCCTCCACCTCTACTGTCTCCCCGGTCACGCGCTGTGCGAGCGCGGCGGTGATAAAGTCGTTGAGCGCGCCATCCAACACATCGCTGGGCGCTGTCGATGTGACGCCGGTACGCAGGTCTTTGACCATCTGATAGGGTTGTAGGACGTAGGACCGGATTTGGTGCCCCCACCCGATCTCGCTCTTTTCCTGATACTCGCCTGATGCAGCGGCTTCACGCTCGGCCATTTCGCGCTCGAAAAGCCGTGCCTTCAACATGTTCATCGCGGTTGCGCGGTTCTTATGCTGGCTGCGGTCATTCTGGCTTGCGACCACAATCCCGGTTGGCTGGTGCGTAATCCGCACTGCACTGTCAGTGGTGTTGACGTGCTGACCGCCGGCTCCGGAGGCGCGGTAAGTGTCGATTTTTAGATCGCCTTCGTTGATCTGGATATCAATATCGTCGTCAATCACTGGGTAGACCCAGACCGAGCTGAAGGACGTGTGGCGACGCGCAGAGCTGTCATACGGGCTGATACGCACAAGCCGGTGCACGCCGCTTTCGGTTTTGGCATAGCCATAGGCGTTTTCGCCCTTCACCAGCAGCGTTGCCGATTTGATCCCGGCGGCCTCACCCGCTTGATACTCGACCGTTTCGACCTTGTATCCGCGCTGTTCTGCCCAGCGCGCATACATCCGAAACAGCATTTCAGCCCAGTCCTGGCTTTCCGTGCCACCCGCGCCCGCGTGTATCTCGATATAGGTGTCGTAACCATCCGCCTCGCCGGACAACAACGCCTGAACTTTGTCAGCATCAGCGCGGTTGGCTAGTTTTTCGAGTGAGCTCAGACCATCATCAACAATCGCATCGTCGCCCTCGGCCTCACCCATTTCGATGAATTCAATTGCGTCGGACATTTCGCTGGAGATTTCGTTGACCGTGTTGACCGATCCTTCCAGCATCCGCCGCTCGCGCATGACGGCCTCTGCCTCTTTGGGATTGTCCCACAGGGTCGGGTCTTCGACACGGGCATTGAGCTCGTCCAGACGGCGGAGCGCACGATCCCAATCAAGCGACCTGCGCACCAGCGCAAGGGCCGCCTCTATCCGATCAATATGGCTTTGCGCTTCTGCGCGCATGGGGAATTCTCCGAAGGTCGCTCAAAGGCAGTCTAGCCGAGCTTGTAAGTGGGTGAAAGTGCAGATCGTTGACCGTTCTACAGCTATTTCGTTGCCCTCTTCATCGCGCGAACTTTGGCCAGTGATTTGCTGACATGACCGCGCCAATCACTGTTGGAGTGGACAAATGCAACCCGTCCACGTTGGTCGATCACATAGCTCGTGCGCTTGGAAAGCCCGGTGTCTTCGCCGTTGCGTGTCAGGGCGACATCATAGGCCCGGATCACTGCAGGCGTGGCCGAAGCGACCGCAAACTCATCGCGGCATTCCTCTTTGCTGAATCGCACCAAGGTGGGCAAGCCGTCATTCGACAGGCCAACCACAGTCGCCCCAGCTGCTTCAAAATCACTCATCGCTTCGGCAAAGGCGTTTGCTTCCAATGTGCAGCCTTTGGTGAATGCCTTGGGATAGAAATAGAGAACAACCGGCCCTTCGCTCAGCGCCAGACGCAGGTTGAAACTGATTACCTTTCCTGCCTTGGCGCCTCTCGCGGAGAAGTTGGGCGCTTTGGCTCCACTGGCCAATTCGGCAGAGGACGGAACACTGACCAGCATGGCTGCTGCAGCGACGGACATGGAAATACGCTTAATCATGCTCGCGCTCATG
>CAKZSF010000066.1 GCA_937920575.1 uncultured Sphingomonadaceae bacterium
TTCGGTCACGGCTTCCTGCTCAATCGCGGGCAGAAAGAAAGCAAGTCTCTCGGCAATGTGACGGATCCCTTGGAACTGGCCGAGAAGTTCGGTGTGGATCAATTGCGCTACTTCCTGATGCGCGAAGTGAGCTTCGGCCAGGATGGCAGCTATTCGGAAGAAGCGATTGTAAACCGCTGCAATTCAGAGCTCGCAAACAGTTTTGGAAATCTCGCACAGCGGACGCTGTCGATGATCTTCAAAAACTGTGAAGGGGCACTGTCAAAAGTCGAATTTGCAACTGAAGACAAAGGCTTAATGGAGCAGGTTGCGGCGGCCTCCAGCACCACTTTACCCGACGAATTTGCCAACCTCAACTTCAGTTTAGGTTTGGAAAATTGGATGCGTGCGGTGTTTGCGTGCAACGCATATGTCGATGAACAAGCGCCGTGGGCTCTGCGCAAGAGTGACCCTGATCGGATGGTCGTGGTACTGATGACCTTATTCGTCTGCGTGCGGGATTTGGCGATTGCCTTGCGGCCTGTTTGCCCGGACGCAGCCGATGCACTGTTGGATCAGATGGGCATTGCAGCCGAGGCTCGCGATTATGGCGCTTTGTCAGATGCGAATTGGTTTACCGAACTGGTCGAAAGCGGTTTCACGCTTGAAAAGCCGGTTGGCGTGTTCCCGCGGCTCGAAGCGCCTGAAGGAGCGGATGCCTGATGCTGATCGATAGCCATTGCCATCTAGAGTATAAGGGGTTGGTCGAGGATCAGCAGGGCGTCCTGTCTCGGGCGCGTGAGGCAGGTGTTGGCGGCTTTCTCAACATTTCGACACGCAAGAGCGAGTGGGATCAGGTGGTCGGCACAGCGAACCGCGAAGCCGATGTGTGGGCGAGTGTGGGTATCCACCCGCACGAGGCGGATGCACACGCCGAACTTGACGTCATGGCGTTACGCCAAGCGACTGAAAACAAGGATGTCATTGGGATTGGCGAGACCGGCCTCGATTACTATTACGAACATTCGGATCGCGAGACTCAGCAAAGACTGTTTCGCATGCATATCGACGTTGCGCGTGAAACCGGCCTGCCGCTGATCATTCACACCCGCGATGCTGAAGAAGACACCGCTGCGATCATCGAGGATGAAATGGGGAAGGGCGCCTTCCCTGCTCTCATCCACTGTTTCACTGCGTCCAACGCGTTCGGGCGCAAGATGCTTGAACTTGGGCTGACAATCTCGATCTCGGGCATTGTGACGTTCAAGAATGCAAAAGAGCTGCAAGAAAGCGCGGCTGAGATCCCGTCCGATCGCTTATTGGTAGAAACAGACAGCCCGTTTCTGGCACCTGTGCCGCATCGCGGAAAGAGTTGCGAGCCAGCCTATGTCGCCAATACGGCCGAGTTCATCGCTGGGCTCCGCGGCATTGAAGCTGAAGAACTGGCGGAACAAACGACCGCGAACTTCCGGCAACTGTTCAAGAAAGCGGCTCTGTGAAGGTCACGCTGCTTGGCAGTGGCACAAGCAGCGGCGTGCCGCGTGTTGGCAATGATTGGGGCGCATGCGATCCCGCTGAACCCAAAAACCGACGCAGCCGGGTATCTATCCTTGTCGAAGGCGATGATGGGCAGAAGGTACTGGTCGATACGTCGCCGGATTTACGGCAGCAGCTGCTCGATAACTCCATAGATCGCATCGACGGCGTGTTCTGGACGCATGATCATGCGGACCATTGCCACGGGATCGATGATCTTAGAGCGCTTCGATATGGGCGCAGCAATCCTATACCAGGATGGGCCGTTGGCGAGACTGCCAGGAGGCTCAGGCTTCGCTTTTCTTATGTTTTTGCCGGTGAGTATGGCTATCCGACAATTGTCGACCTTAAAGAGCTGGAAAACATACGGATTTTTGCAGGGTTCGACGTTGGTTGGTGTCAAATGCCGCATGGTCCGGCGCAATCAACCGCGTTTCGGTTTGATGCGGGTGGAAGATCGATTGGTTATGCGACGGATTTCAGTGAGATAACGCCGGGCATGCTCAAACTGTTTAAGGGCGTGGATGTCCTTGTGAGTGACTGTCTGCGACGCGATCCGCATCCCACACACGCCAACCTGACGATGGCGCTAGAATTGATTAAGAAGACCAAGGCCAAGCGCGGCGTCCTGACACATTTGGACAAGTCGATGGATTATGCCAATTTGTGCCGCGAAGTGCCGCAGAATGTTGCTGTCGGCTTTGATGGTTTGGAGATGACGCTATGAATTCATTCAGCTGGCTACAGCTCGTTTCGTTGCTGCTCGTTCTCGTCCTGCCGATAAGCGCGTTGGCCGCACATCGCATGAACTGGAGCCAGGGGATCAAGCTCGCGCTGATTTGGGCTGCGATCTTTGCTGGTGTGACTGCATTTGTGTCTTTGGTATCATGATGAGTGCGATTGATTGGGCATTCAATCGTTGGACGGCGACGATCTGTTATTTAACATAATATATATTATCATTCTTCGATCAAGAAGGATAGCTATTGCCCCCTCTCAATCCTTACTTCGTCAAATTTGGACATATTCATGAGTGATCAGTTGAACCGATTGTTGCAGATCATGGCGACGCTGCGCAATCCAGAGCGCGGGTGCGAATGGGATCTCGCGCAAAGCTTTGCGAGTATCGCTCCGTATACGATTGAGGAAGCCTATGAAGTCGCTGATGCGATTGAGCGTCAGGATTGGAGCGAACTGCAAGGCGAACTCGGAGATCTCTTGTTGCAGGTCGTGTTCCATGCCCGAATGGCGGAAGAAAACGACCTGTTTGCTTTTGAAGACGTTGCGCAGGGCATTTCTGACAAGATGGAGGCACGCCATCCGCACATTTTTGGCGATGAGGGCGGCACAATGGAAGAGCGGCGCTGGGAAGAGCTGAAGG
>CAKZSF010000067.1 GCA_937920575.1 uncultured Sphingomonadaceae bacterium
GCTTTCACCTTCACACCTTTGGCCAGTTCAATATCGGCGTAATTGTCATCAACGCGGGTCACTTTGCCGACCAAACCGCCAGCAGTGACGACCTTGTCGCCTTTCTTGATCGAGCCAATCTTTTCGCGATGTTCCTTCTGCTGCTTCATCTGCGGACGGATGATCAGGAACCAGAAAATCGCAATCATGCCGACGATCGGCACCCAAGTTACCCATCCAGGAGGGGCAGAGGCACCAGCGGCAGAAAGAAGCTCAATCATCGTTCGTCACTCAATTCGTTGAAACAGTGGAAATCGGCCTTTGCGAAAGATGGGTTAACCCACCTCTCACTTCAAGTTCGGCGCGCGTAGCAGCATTGAATCCCCCGCGCAACGCGAGACAGCTGTTGCTAAACAGTCACGTGAAGCGGTGCTTGCCATGGCGGGCATGCTCTCATATAGGCGGCGCTCCACTGATCGGGATGTAGCGCAGCCTGGTAGCGCACCATACTGGGGGTGTGGGGGTCGCTGGTTCGAATCCAGTCATCCCGACCAGTGGCCAAACCCCAACAAAAACGTGACACACAGGCATCCGGGAGATGCATGTGGCTGATCCACTCGCGAGCACAAGCGAGGGCATTGTCAGCCTAGCGACGGGTCTATTTTCCTACACGAACCTATTTGGTTATATGACACAGCTCCCCAACACAGGAGCAGTCCCCCATGGCCCTACTCGAATCCCTCATCGGCCCCGTTGCCTCGATCATCGACAAAATCATCCCTGACAAGGAAGCCCGCGCCAAGGCGAAGCTGGAGCTAATCCGGCTAGAGGGCACACAGGAACTCAAGCAAATCGAAACGCGCCTCGCAGCCATTGTGGCAGAGGCAAATTCTGCCGACCCGTGGACATCGCGAGCGCGGCCCAGCTTTCTCTATGTGATGTATGCAATGCTGCTGTTTGCCCTGCCGATGGGCCTGCTCGCGGCCTTCAACCCCCAAGCCGCCAAAGACATTGGCGTCGGCATGAACGCCTATCTCAATGGCTTGCCCGAGCCGCTCTACGCGCTGTTCGGCACCGGCTACCTCGGCTACACCGCGGCCCGCCAATGGGGCAAAGTGAAAGGCGTCGATAAGTAGACCCGCCCGAGCGGGTGAGACATTTTCTTCAGGACTGTGTCTCACCTGTCTCATATCGCGGTGTAGCGGATTGAAATTGCGCCAATTTATGGAAACACTTTGGTTTCCCTTTGCCGAGTGCCACGCGCCCCGCTAAACCGCCTGTATGACCAATATTGTCTACGTCCTCAACGGCCCCAACCTTAACCTGCTCGGCATGCGTGAGCCGGAGGTTTATGGCTCTGACACGCTGGACGATATTGCGGGCATGCTGGAAGATCGCGGGCGTGAACTGGGCCTCGAAATCGATATGCGCCAGTCAAACCATGAGGGGCATCTGGTCGATTGGCTGCATGAGGCACAGGCAGAGGGTGCGAAGGCCGTGCTGCTCAACGCGGCTGCTTACACGCACACATCTGTCGCGGTGTTGGACGCGATCAAGGCGATCACCACACCTGTGATAGAGGTGCATTTGTCCGATCCGGAAACGCGGGAGGAATTCCGCCACCATTCCTATGTCGCGCTAGGCGCGGTGGATGTTGTGAAAGGCCTTGGCGCGCAATCATACGTTGTCGCGTTAGAAAAAGCCGCCGCGCTGTAGCGCAATTCGCACTTGCCACAGGCAGCCCGAGCGCTCATATCGGCGCGACTTCGCAGACTGCGATCAAGGGGTAATATGGCCGACAAGAAAGCCACCGCCGGGCGCAAAGCAGGCATGAATATCGACAGCAAACTCGTGCGCGAACTCGCCGATATGCTGGGTGAAACGGGTCTCACAGAAATTGAAGTGGAAGACGGCGATCGCAAAATTCGCGTCTCTCGTGGTGGCGGCGTTGCTGCTCCCATGGCGGCGCCCGTTGCTGCCGCGCCACTTGCTGCTCCGGCAGCTGCGCCTGCACCGGCTGCTGCGACAGAAACGCCGGCAGCTGATGATCACGCAGATGCGCTGAAATCGCCGATGGTTGGCACTGCCTATCTCGCACCGGAGCCAGGTGCGGACAATTTCATCAAGGTTGGCGATAGCGTCAAGGAAGGCGACACGCTGCTGATTGTCGAGGCGATGAAGGTGATGAACCCTATCCCCTCGACCAAGTCTGGCACTGTGAAAGCCATACTGGTCGAAGATTCGCAGCCAATTGAGTTCGACCAGCCACTCGTCGTGATCGGCTAGTCTGATCGCCATGGGTATCAAACGCATATTGATCGCCAATCGCGGCGAAATCGCCTTGCGGATTCACCGTGCAGCGCACGAAATGGGCATCGAGACTGTCGCGGTGCACTCCACCGCAGATGCGGATGCGATGCATGTGCGGCTCGCCGACCATGCGGTCTGCATTGGACCGCCTTCAGCAACAGAGAGCTATCTCAACACCGCTGCAATTATCTCCGCCGCTGAAGTGACAGATGCGGATGCGATTCACCCCGGCTATGGCTTCCTCTCGGAGAACGAGAAGTTTGCCGAGATTGTCGAGGCGCATGACATTAAGTGGATCGGCCCGAAGCCGGAACACATCCGGACGATGGGCGACAAGGTTGCAGCGAAAAAAACCGCTGGTGATCTGGGCCTACCACTCGTGCCGGGATCAGCTGGCGCGATCAGCGATCCGGAAGAAGCGGCCAAGATCGCCGAGGAAATCGGCTATCCGGTGATCATCAAGGCCGCGTCTGGCGGAGGTGGTCGCGGGATGAAAGTGTGCGAGAGCCCGGACATGCTCGCTACGCTGATGCAGCAGGCTGGCAGCGAGGCGAAGTCCGCCTTTGGCGACGCCACAGTCTATCTCGAGAAATATCTCGGCAATCCACGCCACATCGAATTTCAGGTCTTCGGCGATGGCAAGGGCGGCGCAATCCATCTTGGCGAGCGTGATTGCTCTTTGCAGCGTCGCCACCAGAAGGTGCTGGAGGAAGCACCCTCGCCTGTTCTCACACCAGAAGAGCGCATGCGCATGGGCGAGACGTGCGCACAGGCAATGCGCGACATGGGT
>CAKZSF010000068.1 GCA_937920575.1 uncultured Sphingomonadaceae bacterium
TGTGCGCGGGATACGGGCGATGCCGCGCCCGCTTTCCTCTTGCTTCGCCGCTGCGACTTGCAGCTTTACAGTCTTCTCTTTCGTGGCGGCTTTATCGGCCATGCAAACTCCCAAGCGTTCTCAATCAGCTAATGCGTTGAAAGGAAGCTAGGTAGGCCGTCGCGCGATTGCAAACGCGGATCGCGTCTGACGCGCAGGAAATTCAGTTGAGCACAAGAAAAAAGCCCGACTGTTACCAGCCGGGCTTGAAAGTTTTGGGAGAGGATGCCTGAAAGGCAAGGGTGATATGAGGCAGACCCTGCTATTGTGCAAATGCGAAAAGATCGGATTAAGTTGCACAATTTGCAACCATAGGAATATCGCTTTTTATCAGAGTCTTATGCCGAGATAGCGTGGCAGTTCCCGTTCGTGCATTCGAATTCGCAGAGCAGATATTGCAATGCAGCAAAAACGCGAGGCTGCTACTCTTCGCGCGGTTGGGGTTCGCTTGTCAGGCGCGCACAGCCGCTCAGACCCGCATCGCTTCTGCTGTCGAGCAATTGGGCGATGTGCGAATATTCGAGCCCGGCCATGTCATCAAAGCATTGCGCCGGTTTGATCCGCAGCTCGATTGTGGCCCCTTCGGCGTCCCATTTGAAACGCTTCCAGCCGTCCGCCGATGATCGCGCGGCTTCTATATCCCGCCCATCCATATTCTCTGGCGACGTCTGGGTGAGCACCGCCCCCTCGCTGACATAGGTCAGGAACGGCTCATTAAAATGCGCGACGAAATCCTCGTCCGGCACAGGTGATGTGGTCGCGCAACTCGACAATGCGAGAGCTGGGAAGAGGAGAAAGACATGCCGCATGCCCCTTCATACCAGAAGGGCACGCATGGAAACAGTCTGCGCGTATCAGCCCAGCGCGGCTGTCAGATCATCGACCAGATCGGTGCGCTCCCAAGGGAACAGGTCGCCCTCTGGCGTGCGGCCAAAATGGCCATAAGCGGCGCTGTGTCGATAGATCGGCTTGTTGAGCCCAAGATGCGTGCGAATGCCCCGTGGAGTCAGATTGCCGAGCTTTTCTATGCCCTTGATAGCTTGTTCCATCGCCGCATCATCGACTGTACCCGTCCCGTGCGTATCGACATAGAGCGATAGCGGCTCGCTAACCCCAATCGCATAGGCCAACTGAATTGTGCAGCGTTTGGCAAGACCCGCTGCGACGATATTCTTCGCCAGATAGCGCGTGATATAAGCGGCCGAGCGATCAACCTTGGTCGGATCCTTGCCGCTAAATGCACCGCCACCATGCGGCGACGCCCCGCCATAGGTGTCAACGATAATCTTGCGGCCCGTCAGGCCTGCATCGCCATCCGGCCCACCAATAACAAAACTGCCTGTCGGATTGATGTGCCAAACGGTCTCGTCCGAGAGGAAACCGTCGGGCAGGATATCAGCGACCACACCCTTCACATAAGCATGCAATTCAGCTTCCTTGGCGCCTTCGTCATAGCCTTCGGCATGCTGGGTCGAAACAACCAATGCAGTGCAAGCGACAGGCTTACCGTTTCTATACCGCAAGGTGACTTGGCTCTTGCTGTCAGGCTCTAGAAACGGCGCGACCCCTGAATGCCGGTCGTCGGCCAATCGGGCCAGAATCTTGTGGCTGTAATCGATTGTCGCGGGCATCAAATCGGGCGTTTCGTCGCAAGCGAAACCGAACATAATGCCTTGGTCGCCCGCGCCTTCATCCTTGTTGCCACTGGCATCGACGCCTTGCGCGATATGCGCACTCTGGCCGTGCAGATGATTCTCAAATGTCAGCGTTTCCCAATGGAAGCCGTCTTGCGCGTAACCGATTTCTTTGACTGTCCGCCGGACGGTTGCCTCAATCTCTTCCAACGCGCCATCAGCCCATGCGCCGTTTTCGAAAACACCCTTGCAACGGATCTCGCCAGCCAGAACAACACGCTGGGTCGTGGTCAGCGTTTCGCAAGCCACCCGCGCCTCTGGGTCTTTGGAAAGAAACAGATCAACAATCGCGTCGGATATCTGATCAGAGACTTTGTCTGGATGTCCTTCGGAAACACTTTCCGATGTAAACAGATAATCAGACCGCATGAATATCCTTCCCCGTGTCGGGTTCAATTGAATTGGGTTTTGACGGATTCCCCGCCCTTTCGTGTCGCATAGCAAGCAGCGATAGCAGGATAAAGAGCAGCCCCCAGCTTAGCGTCAGAAAATGTCCTAGGCGGGCGAATAGCGTAGGTTCGCGGGGCGGCGGGATCGTACCGTCGAGCCTTTGGGCAACGTGCATCGGCGCATAATTGCGCACCACGCCATAGGCATCGATCACCGCACTGACTCCAGTGGTGGTGGATCGCACGACAGGCAGCCCTTCTTCAATCGCGCGAAGCCGTGCCTGCGCCAGATGCTGAGGCGGACCAAACGCGCCGTACCACCCATCATTGGAAGGGTTGAAAATGTAATCCGGGCGGTTCGCTGGATCGACGACGTTGCCCGAGAAGATGACCTCATAGCAAACCAACATGCCAACGCGTCCCTTGTCGCCAAAATCGCGCGTTTCAGGGCCAGGGCCGGGAAGAAAGTCGAAAGAGCCAGGCACAAAGCGGGCAATCCCGATCGGCTCTAGCACGCTGCGCAAGGGCACATACTCGCCAAAGGGCACCAGATGCGATTTGTAGTAGCTGCCGACAATATCGCCCTGCCCGTCAATCGCTGTAATCGCGTTGCGTGCGCCAATTGCGCGTTGCCCGTCAAACTCTAGATCAATCGCGCCGGTTAGCAGCAGTGCATTGCGACCAATTACACGTGCAATCCGGCCGCGCGCAAATTTGGGATCCCCACCAGCGGTGAAGCGCTGATAATAGAGCGGCGGATAGCCATCCTGAATATAGTCAGGCAGGCCGGATTCAGGCCAAAAGACGATGCGGTTGTTGTTTGGCAACTGCCCATCAGGAAGGCT
>CAKZSF010000069.1 GCA_937920575.1 uncultured Sphingomonadaceae bacterium
TGCTGTGCGCGTTTCAGTGCCTGTTCCGATTCTTCCTCGGCATCGTCCGTCACCGCATGGCCGGAATGCATCTGCGCCCAATATTCTTTTTCACGTGATTGCAGACGGAATTTGCCCGCAAGATACAGCAACGCCATTGCCACCAGTGCGGAAAGGAGCGCCAAGGCGAGGCCGCTTTCCCGGTCGTCCAAGACTGAATACATCGCCTCGCGTTCTGCTGTTGAGCGCTGCTCGGCCAGCTGGGCTTGCTCGCGTTCCTGACGTTGCCGTGCGAGCAATTCCTGCTGCTGCGCTTCCTCACGTTCAGCAGCATCCAACTCCGCAAGTGAGCGGCACGGTTGTGCGATTACGCGCGGCGCTATTCCATTGGCGCGCAGGAATGGCAGCAGCTCGCGCATCGTCACAGCGAAGAAAAACTCCGCATCAGCACCCTGCGTGTCCGCGCCGAAACTGTTTACACCCAACACGCGCCCGCATTTGTCAAGCAAAGGCCCACCCGAATTGCCGCTCGCGATGGGGGCGGTGTGGAGCACTGTGTCAAAATCGCGTGAGGGCCGCTGCCCCGACAGGAAGCCGCGCGACTTCACCGGTGGTTGCGGACGGAATATGTCCTCCATCTTCAACCCTTGCGCGCGGTCAACACTCATTGGATAACCGACTGCAGAGACTTCGGCGCTGTCGCTGCTGCGCGCCCCGGCGATGGTCAGGGTAGGGAGATTGAGCGGCTGCGTCGCTTTGATCAACGCCAGATCGTTGGTCGGGGAATAAGACACGACGCGCGCCGGCACGGGTTCTCCTGCCTCCGGAGGAACAATCGCCAATTGCAATGTCGGATCCAGCCGCAGCTCCTCCACGACATGATTGTTCGTAACGATTGTATCGGGGCTAACCGCGAAACCGGAGCCGTGGCTGAGCGGGTATCGCGTTTCTCCATCCTCGGCGATAACAATCACGCGGACAACTCCACGCGCAGCCGCTGCAATATCTGCCTCGTCGGCCCAAGCGGGCTGCGGAATGGCTAGTGAGAGAAGGACGGCCAGCGCCCAGATGATCCGGTACATGGCCATGGTTTTACGCGGCTTTGGTTTGATCGCAAGTTTCGGGATGCACAGACTTTGCGCTAGGGTTAGCCAAAGCGCATGGAACAGCAAAACACACTCTCCGATAATCAAGCATGGGCGGCGGTCGAGCGTCGTGATCGCAACTTTGACGGGCGCTTTGTCACCGGCGTGCTTTCGACGGGCATATATTGCCGGCCAAGCTGTGCCGCACGTCACCCTGCACGCAAGAATGTCCGCTTTTTCGCAAATGGTGCAGAGGCGAGGGCGGCAGGACTGCGCGCATGCAAACGTTGCATGCCGGATGATGTCGCGCGCGATGAGGCAGCGGTTCTGGCTGCGATTGATGCGATGCGATCTGGCGACAAGCCGACTTTGGATGAGCTCGCGACGATCACGGGCTACTCACCCAGCCATTTCCAGCGGGTGTTCAAACGCGCTACCGGCCTGTCGCCTGCAGCCTACGCGCGGGCTTTGAGAGCGGAACGGGTCAAGGATGCGCTCGGCGCAGCGGACAGCGTGACCGACGCGATTTACGAGGCAGGCTTCGAGGCACCAAGCCGCTTTTATGAGGGAGCCAAACACACGATGGGTATGACGGCGAGCGATTGGAAGAATGGCGGGGAAGGGCGGACGATCCACTATACGGTGGTTCATACCACGCTGGGCGGAATGCTGATTGCGGCGACCGAGATTGGCGTGTGCTGCCTGTCCTTTAACGAGGGTGAGGAAGAATTGCGTGCGCGCTTTCCAAAGGCAGAGTTGCTTGAAGGCAGCGACGCATTCCGTTCGCTGTTCGAGCAGGTTGTTGCCGCAGTGGAGCGCCCCGAACTCGACCATTCGCATATCCCGCTGGATGTGAAGGGCACCGCCTTTCAACAGCGCTGCTGGCAGGCTTTGCGCGCAATTCCTGCGGGTGAGACACGCAGTTATGGCGAGCAAGCCGCGATGCTAGGCAACCCGAAAGCCAGCCGCGCGGTCGGCAGCGCGAATGGCGCGAACAACATTGCAGTCTTGATCCCGTGCCACCGCGTGGTGCAGGCTGATGGCTCCCTCGGCGGCTACGCCTATGGGCCCGATATCAAGCGGGAATTGCTGAAACGGGAGACTCCGCAGTGAGGCGCCATATTTCATTTATGGCGAAGTTCGTGTAATTCGAAATTGAGCGATACCTTCTTTCCTACCGGCATACTTTTGTGCATAATGTTTTCCGTTGTTAACGCGATTCTCAGTTGCTGTTCACAGATGAATTGGTAATGGAATCTCAACTTTGGGTTGCCAAAGGGGTGTGAAATGCCCATTTAGGTCTCAAGAAACTGAGACGTATTGAAAACGAACAGGTTCTACGAAAGGACATTTATGCGAAAACTCCGTCAGGCTTCTGCCCGCGGAATGCAGTCGCTTTCCCGGGCTATCAAACAGCAGCCGAACTACGACACCGAGGTCTCTGAGGAGTACCTGAAAGCTTTGGGAAATAAAATCGACAAGGACAAGCCCGAAGACTTTACTCTGACTCCAATTTCGGAGCCGGGATGGTAACTTACGACTATTATCCGCTATCATCTGCACCGGCTCCTTTCGATATCGTTTGGAGCCGGTTTCCATATGTGGAAGAGCCAAATTTGCCTGGCCAAAAG
>CAKZSF010000070.1 GCA_937920575.1 uncultured Sphingomonadaceae bacterium
ACACAGCGCACAGGCTCTGCCTCGGCGTAACGAGTTGATCGAAGGAAATTTTTGAATGTTCAAACAAGTCTATCACGCCACGCATCCAGACATGATGGATGGCATCTCGAACGAGAAGCTGGAAGAACTCTATCGTGTGCCCGACCTTTTCGCCGATGGCGAAGTGCGGCTCATCTACTCGCACTACGAACGGTTTGTCCTGGGTGGCTGCGTACCCGCTGGCGAATCAGTCGCGCTTCCTGTGCAATCCGAACCTGAAAGTGCCGCTGGTAAGCCTTTCCTCGAACGCCGCGAAATGGCGGCAATCAACATCGGTAGCGGTTCAGGCACGATTACGGTCGACGGCGTAGAGACGACGCTCGACAAGCATGATTGCCTGTACATCCCAATGGGATCAGGCGATATCTCCTTCGCTGGTCAGGACGCGCGGTATTATCTGGTTAGCCTCCCTGCCCACAAGGCATGCGAGCTGAAGAAAATTTCGGTTGCCGAAGCCAACCCATTGAGATTGGGTTCATTGGAAACTTCGAACAAACGCACAATCTATCAGCTGGTTATCCCCGGCATCTGCGAAAGCTCACAACTGCTTCTCGGACTGACATTGCTCGAAGATGGCAGCGTCTGGAACACCATGCCTCCACACCTGCATGACCGGCGCAGCGAAGTGTATTTCTACTTCGGTTTCGACGATGACTCCCGTGTGTTCCATTATATGGGTGAGCCGGACAAGGTCCGCCATATTGTCATGGAAAACGAGCAGGCTGTGATGAGCCCGCCGTGGTCGATCCACATGGGTTCAGGCACAAAAAGCTATGCCTTTATCTGGGCTATGGGCGGTGAAAACCTCGACTACACCGACATGAACGTCCTCGATCTGTGTCAGCTGAAATGACCGGCGTTTTCGATCTAAGCGGGCGCAAAGCCATCGTCACCGGTGCCAATACAGGCATCGGTCAAGGTATCGCAGTTGCGCTGGCCAAAGCCGGAGCCGATCTGGCTCTGGTCGGGCGCAGCGCGGCTGAAGAGACGCAGTCTCTGGTACAGGCAGAAGGTCGCAAGGCCATTCTGGTTGAAGCCGATCTTTCCAGCATCGCCCCTGTTGGCGATGTCGTGTCGCAAACGGTCGAAGAACTTGGCCAGGTTGATATTTTGGTCAACAATGCCGGGATCATTCGCCGCGAAGATGCGCTCGATTTTTCTGAGGAAGATTGGGATGCTGTTGTCGATACGAATATGAAGACGCTGTTCTTCCTGTCCCAAGCGGTAGGTCGTCACATGGTCGAATGGTCGAATCAGGATGGCGCTCGCGGTAAAATCGTCAACATTGCATCTATGCTGACATTCCAAGGCGGCATCCGCGTTCCCAGCTATACCGCGTCAAAAAGCGGCGTCGGTGGTCTAACAAAGCTGTTGGCCAATGAATGGGCAACCAAGGGCATCAACGTCAACGCGATTGCTCCAGGTTACATCGCAACCAACAACACCGCAGCATTGCAAGCGGACGAAACGCGCAATCGGCAGATCCTTGAACGGATCCCCGAAGGGCGCTGGGGCGATCCGGCGGATATTGGTGGTGCCGCTGTGTTCCTTGCCAGCAAAGCGGCAGATTACGTGCAAGGCCACGTTCTTGCAGTTGATGGAGGGTGGCTGGCCCGATGAGGCCTCTGCGCAACAGGTTTGAGTAAATTTGAGCAAAAATTGTCAATTGTGATAGCATTCGGTGATGGTTCGCTCATAATGTCGAACGAATGACTCATGAGTAAAAGGGAGAGAGAAGTGAGACACTCTGCGAAATCAATTCTGCGTACTGCCGTATCATCGGCAGTTGTAACGGCCATAATGGCCACACCCGCAATCGCTGCGGCTCAAAGCAATAGTGACGAATCTCAGGCTGATTCGGTCCAAAATGACACCGGTGCCAATGACACCGTTATCGTCGTTACGGGCATCCGGTCATCGCTTAAAAGCGCGCTGGATGAGAAGCGCACATCCGACAATATTGTTGAGGTCATTCAGGCAGAGGACATCGGCAAACTGCCCGATCAAAACCTCGCCGAAGTTCTTGAAAACATCACCGGCGTCCAGATCACGCGTAGCGCGGGCGTAGGCACCGGGGTGCAAATTCGCGGTACCAGTGCGAACCGGGTAGAGATCAACGGTGTTTCAACAGTGGGCGCAACCACAGGCCGGTCTGGCATCAGCTTCGAAGATTTGCCGGCGGCTCTCATCTCGGCGGTCGAAGTTACCAAAGTACCAGAGGCCAAGACCATCGAAGGTTCGGTAGGCGGCACAGTCAATCTGCGCACGATCCGTCCGCTTGATCTGAATGAGCCGTTGATTGCAGTGCGCGTACAAGGCGAGCACAGCGATCTGCTGGATACGATCACGCCACGGGTTTCCGCCACATTGGGCAATAAATGGGATACAGGTGCCGGCGAGATCGGCTTCGTCATGAGCGGCAGCTATGCCGAGCTTGATGTTTCGGAATTCTTTGCCCGCGTCGACCGTGACCGCACGGTTCTGCCCGGCGCCTCGGCCAGTTCAGAAGCGTTCCCATTCCTGCGTGTCCAGTTCCTAGATCAGGACATCAACAACCAGGAATACACGACCATCAACTGGACAGGCTCGCTTGAGTGGAAGCCCTCTGACAATGTCCGCCTTTATGTTGATGCGACGATCAACGATCAAGAACGTCAAGAGCAAGGCTCACGCGCGTTCTTCTCTGGCACCACATCGAGCGCGGTGATCGACAACACGGACAACACGTCGTTCGAAACAATCGATTTCGGCACGGTACAAGGCCCCAATGGGCCGCTTGTGTTGGGTGAAATTCAAGCTGTAACTTCTGGACGGCTTGGCGTCGGGGTAACTTCCAATGGTACGATTGACCCTAACCTGCGCACGTCCACCACAACCGGCTCACGTCAGACAGACAGCGCGGTGTACGCGGCGGGGATTGAGTGGGAGCAAGATCGTTTCATCGTTCAGGCCGAAGCATCACGCTCGACATCGAAAACCGACTTTCCCGGCCTGGGTTTCCAGTTTGATTTCATCAATCCGAACGGCCCGCAACCCTCGCTTGGCCAAAGCAGCGACAACGGCGTGCCAGCGGTGTTCGATACTCGGAATGGTGTCTTGCAATTCGGTATTGCCCAGGGCCTCGCAAACACACCGACAACGGATCAGTTGCTTGACCCGGCCAACTATCGCATCCGCCAAGTTACCCGTGGGGCGAACAGCAACGACAACAGTGAGACGGCATTCCGGCTTGATCTAAATTTCGATTCCGACGGTGTTTTGCCGCTGTTCTCGTCAATCGACACTGGCTTCCGTTACAACGTGTCAGAAGCTCAGAACATCGATAGCAGCCTGCGGAACAACTACACGTCGACCGGTTCGCCGTCGTTCTTCCGCCCAAGCTTCGATCAATTGGGCGGGATCGTCGTTCCGGCTCCAACCGGTTTTGACGCCACGGGAGGCGGGCGCACGCTCTTCATCCCAGATTTCCTCCAAATTGATCCGGCAGCGGCTGCGAACGATCCGGATGGAGTTTTGGCCGCCATCAACTCGGCGATTGAGGCTCAAAATGCAGCAAACGGTGTAAATCTGCCGCTTGTTAGCCAACCTACGGAAACGCTGACTGCGTTCTTTGACATCGAAGAACGGACGATGGCGGCCTACTTCCAAGGCAATTACGACACCGAATTGGCTGGCATGCCTATTCGCGGAAACATTGGCGTTCGCTGGGTTTCGACTGATCTGGATTCGGTGGGCAACAATGTTGTTAACGGCGCTGTATCCGGACAAATCAAACAGTCATCTGGCTATGATTTCTGGTTGCCGCGTTTCAGCCTCGTGGCTGAGCCTGCGAACGATCTGTTGATCCGTGCCGGTGCTTCGCGCGACTTGCGTCGCCCCAACTTTGACAACCTGTCTACATCCGTAGCTTTCGGTGGAAATGCGACAGCATCTGTTGGCGTCGGCAATCCGCAACTGGAACCAGAAACCGTATGGTCATTCGACTTGTCGGGCGAATATTACTTCTCCGATACAGGCTTTTTCAGCCTTGGCTTCTTCCACAAGCGTCGGACAAACCTGTTTGCTCAGCAAACCGAGTTCCCGGTTGAGATTAACGGGCCAAATGGCATCGAACGCGACATCACCGCACCATGCGAAGGCGGCGGTATCTTCAACCCGTTTGCCGACCGGAATGTGTTCTCTCCGGTTCAGGGGCAAGGTATTTGTGTGCCGGTGTCGTCGACATTCAACTCTGATGGTGTCGCAACCCAAACCGGTGTTGAAGTCGCGCTTCAGTACGACTTGTCGAGCTTTGAAGATTCGTTGGGCTTTGCCTCAGGTTTCGGCTTCATCGGTAACTTCACCTATCAGGAGGATGGCGGCAACGTCTCCAACTTCTTCAACGGAAGCGGCGGCGGCAACGCGCTGAACCTGTTGCTGGGCCGGACCGACTCGACCATGGCGACGTCAACGCTTGACGATGATGTGGTCCAGCAGCTTGTCACTCTTCCGAACCTGTCGAGATATGCGTTCAACACGACGCTCTATTACGACAAGTACGGTTTGAACTTCCGTGCACGCTACAGCTGGCGCTCTTCGTTCCGCGGTACTGATACCCGCCGGTTCGGCCTGCCACGGATTGTCGACGATCGCGGTCAGCTGAACGCGAGCCTGAGCTATGCGCTTACCGATCAGATTACGGTCGGCGTAGACGGCATTAACCTGCTGCGTGAACGCAATGACGAGTTCTGCATCAACGAAGGCACATTGCTGTGTCAGCAGGACTTCGCCGATCGTCGGATCGTTGGTGGTGTTAGCTTCAAATTCTAACCTGCCAGACAACACTGATCAGAAAAGGGGGCGTCCAAGCGGCGCCCCCTTTTTTGTGTCAACATTTCCGGAAATGCAGGCCTGATTGAAGCTCTGTTGCTCGCTACCGAATGGCTCCGAAAAGCCTGCAGGGATGTAGCCAAGCGCGCCAAACGCATCTTGAAATGCGCTCGGCGCGAAATCAGGTACACTCTTAAGTGAGCTGAACAGAACTCGACTTCAGATTTTCGCTGTCCGGCCCCGTCATGATCGTGAATTTGCCCCGCTCGAGCAGAAGCTTCCCATTTGCATCGCGAAAGCCGAAATCCTCAGCGCCAAGAGTGAACTGGACGGTTCGTTGCTCTCCAGGAGCAAGCCGCACCTTCTCAAATCCGCGCATCAGCTTGAGCGGTCTGGTGAGGCTGGCGATCTCATCGCGAACATAGAGCTGAACCACTTCCTGCCCAGAACGTTGCCCCGTGTTCTGAACTGTGACCGAAACCGTCAGCTTTTCGCCCGCTTTGACGGATGCGGCCGCGAGAACAGGTGGGCCGCATGTGAATTGCGTGTAGCTCAGTCCATGGCCGAATGGATAAAGCGGGGTGGAATCAGAGAACACATAATTTCTGAATTTCCCAGTCGGCTTTTGGTAATAGAAGCCCGGCAATTGCCCGACATTGCGGACGAGCGTCACCGGCAGTTTGCCGCTTGGATTGACATCGCCGAACAGGATGCTGGCGATGGCGTGGCCGCCCTCCTCACC
>CAKZSF010000071.1 GCA_937920575.1 uncultured Sphingomonadaceae bacterium
GCAACCGTGCCACCGGCGGTGCGGGATTGGGCCTTACGCTCGCCCGTGCCATTGCCGAGCAGCATGGCGGATCGCTCGAATTGACCAATCGCAGCGCGGGCGGCTTACAGGCTGCACTCACTTTGCCCTTACGGTGACCGCGTCAATCTTAGCCGAGCTACATCAAGCAGGCTCAATGCCCGCCGCGCGGCTCCAGAATCAGGCGGTTGTTCACGATCCGATATTCGAAATAGAACCAGCGATCGGTCTCCGATTGCAGCTCTTTCTTGAATGCGGTGATCAGGCGGTGCCCGTCAGTCTTCACGTAGATTGCGCCGTCGACCGACACGTTTGAGCCACCCAACGCCTCGATCTTCGCGGTGATCTCTTTGCGCAGATCCTCATCAGGGTTCTTTTCCAACGCTTTCACCGCCTTGGTGATTTCGGTGATCTTTTCCTCCTTCTCTTCCTTGCGCCAGCTCCGCTGAAGCTCGGTCGAGAGCAGGACTGGCGATGATCCGCGTCCCTTGCGGCCCAATCGGCCGAGCAGATCGGGGCGCGGATGGACATGGCCTTCCTCATCACCTGATGAAATCACAAACGCGGCCGGATGCACCGCCTCGAGAAATTCGTCAGTCACATCGGATGATCCGTGGTGGCAGGCCTTCATCACATCGGAGCGAAACCGTTGCCCGGCCATCGCAACCATTTCATCCCGTTCGACCGTTTCCTGCGGCCATTCCTCACGATTGCCGTAGAAATTGAGCAGATATTCCTCCGACGAACGATTGAGATCACCGCCGAACAGCACGCTGAAGCTGCCATATTGCAGGCGCAGAATGACCGAATGCCCATTCTTGGTGTGGCCATAACTGGCGCTGGTGCGGGGTGAACCGTCTTTGTTGCGCGGCTTGTCGCCAAAACAGCGCAGGCGCTTGCCGCCGGTGTGCGGATTGTCGAGCAGGATCGGCCCAAGGACTTCGACGGTGTAGCCGCGCGCATCGTCGGGCCCGAATTCGGGCATCCAACTGTGCTCGGCCATTGGCGTATCCTTAGCGAGGATCTCGAATTTGCCGACTTTGCCCGGCTCCAACGCGCCCTTGATCGTGTTCGGGTAATCCTTGCGGCCAAATTTCGAAGGATCATCGAATTCGGTACGAAATTCGGTATCGGTTTGGACTATGTTCTCCAGATGATAGAGCTTCTCACCCGTTCGCCGCTTGCGCCCGCCTAGCTTCGCCCAAGTGCCTGAAAACGGACGTTCGACCAGCCCGCTGTGATAGACTTTCTCAAACGTGATTTCTGGTGCGGCGAAAATGTCTTTGAAGCCCAAATAATGGTCGTTGTCAGGGTGCGTGATAACCGCTGCATGGAACTTCATGCCCTTTTGATAGGCGCCAAAGCGGCTATCGAGGAATTTGCCCATATCATCGGTCTTGCCTGCATCGATCACGATAATTCGCTCGCGCTCGTCGCGTTCGGGTGTGATCAGCACGCAGCCATCGCCTTGGCCAACATCGACGAAAATGATTTCGAGCGGGCGCGAAACCGATACATCGCGCGTGCGGATTTTTAGCTCGCGGCGCTTTTCCGGATTGTTTGGTGCCCAGACCACGAATGTCCATTCGGAGGAGGCAGAGAAGTCATGGCTGGAATCCAGCCAGAGGAAATCGCCCCACAACACCTGGCGTACAGGCACGGGCTTGCCTTTCGAGTCATGCTCATGCTCGTAAAGAAAGGTCTTCTCGTAATGCTCGGACAGATCAACAAAGACGAATTTCATGGCCGCTACTCCCGATGATTGAGACTGCGCGATCCGAGTATTCGATTGTTGTTATGGCATGGTTGTAGCGGATAGCGCCGTGAAGCGCCACCCGCTTCAAACCGTGGTTAGCGCATCAAGCCGCCAATCAAATTGCGCACGAAACGGCCAGCCACAGGCCCGGCCAGATCGGTCGCGATGGAACCGGCCGCAGATGTGGCGGCGGAACGCATCGGGTTGGAGCGCGACTTCTTGCCCAGCACGGCAGCAGCAGCCATGCCTGCGGCGGAACCTGCGGCGACTTTCATGCCGCGCTTCAGCGCCTTGTCCCAGATGCTGGTCGATTTGCGGCTGCGCTTGCCGACTTCTTCCTCGCCCTTCTCCTCGACCTCCTTGGCGGTTTCGACCGCATCGGTTGCCTTCTGCGCGAGCACTTCTTCGGCGCTTTCGCGGTCTATCGCCTCGTCATATTTGCCCTCGACCGGGCTGATCGAGGCAATGATCGCGCGCTCCTTCTTGGTCACCGGGCCCAGGCGGCTGCGCGGCGGTTTGATCAGCGTGCGTTGCACAATCGATGGCGCGCCGTCTTCCAACAGAGTCGAGACCAGCGCCTCACCCACGCGTAGTTCAGTGATGGCTTCGACAACGTCGAGGTCTTCGTTGATGCGAAAGGTGTCGGCGGCGGCCTTGATCGCCTTCTTGTCGCGCGGGGTGAAGGCGCGCAATGCGTGCTGCACGCGGTTGCCCAGCTGGCCGGCGACTTCCTCTGGAATATCGATCGGGTTTTGAGTCACGAAAAACACGCCGACGCCTTTGGAACGGATCAGGCGGACAACCTGCTCGATCTTCTCTTCCAGCGCCTTGGGTGCATCGTCGAACAGCAAGTGTGCCTCGTCAAAGAAGAACACCAGTTTGGGTTTTTCCGGATCGCCCACTTCGGGCAGCGTCTCAAACAATTCGGCCAGCAACCACAGCAGGAAAGTGGCGTAGAGCTTCGGACTGCGCATCAGCTTTTCCGCGGCCAGCACATTGATATAGCCTCGCCCGTTCTCGTCCGTGCGGAGGAAATCGTCGATCTCCAGCGCGGGCTCGCCAAAGAACTGGTCCGCGCCTTGCGATTCAAAGCTGAGCAGTTGGCGCTGGATCGCACCCACGCTCTGGCGACTGACATTGCCGTATTTGCCCGACAGCTCTTTGTAATTCTCCGACGCGTAAGCGAGCATCGATTGCAAATCGCCGAAATCAAGCAGCAGCAATCCGTTGTCATCGGCATAGCGGAAGACAATT
>CAKZSF010000072.1 GCA_937920575.1 uncultured Sphingomonadaceae bacterium
GGGTGAAGAGGGCCCCGAAACCTTGCGCAAGGCTGCCTAGGCGCTCACTGCGGATTACTCCGCAGGCATCACTGCCGCTTCAAATTCGCTTTCATACACTTTGATCAATTCGCGGTCATCGTGGTCCCACGGGTGGAAGCCGGGTTTGAAGTAAGCCAGCCATGCGGGGAAGATGCGGCGAACAACGCCCGGCGTGATCATCAGATATTTGAACAAGCCCCAACGCGCTTTCCACCCGGTGATACCATCTTGAGCGAGCAATTCGATCGCGTCGCGCGTGCGGTTGCGGAAGAATCGGACGGTGACGCTCAGCATAACCAGATTGCGCACTTTCCAGCGCTTGCTGGCTTTCCAATCTTTGGTCGCGTGGTTCCACGTGTCGAAAGCAACGCCCTTGTGCTCAACCTCTTCGACAGCGTGCCAGCGCCACATGTCGCGCACCTCTGGATCGGCATTTTCAAAGTGCTTTGGATTGGCGAGGAATTCATGCGCCATCATGGCGGTGTAGTGCTCCAGCGCCATGGTCACTGCGAGATTGGCAATCGCCGGACGTCCCTTGGTCAGCTCGAGCATTTCTTTCACCCGCGTGTCGATGGCGGCGATGTCGTATCCGGCATCTTGCGCCAGTCGATTGAACGCAATGTGCTCGCGCGTGTGGTTGATTTCCTGCTTCACGAAAGCGCGAATTTCGGCCTCCAGCTTTGGCGGCGCGCCGTCCCGATGGGCTTTGACAGCCTCGATAAAGAACGCCTCTCCGCGCGGGAAAGTGGCGGACAGCGCGTTGTGCCATGCTGTGCCAAACGGCTCACCCGCCCACCAGCGATTGGGCGCTTGTTCGCGATTGAATCGCTCATCGCGGACCACGATTTCCAGATCAGCGGGCGTGGGTGCTGACTTGTCGGGGCCGGGATTGCGGTCTAGGTCGATTTTTGCAGGGGCGTTCACGGGGGAGCTCCAATTTAGGTTTCGGGAAGCAACTTACGCTTACTTACATCAATGTCAATAAGAAAACGTCTATCACCGGAAGAGAGCCGCATGCTTGCTTTGCAGGCTGCGCGCGAATTGTTGATCGAAGCGGGGCCACAAGCGGTCACGTTGAAAGCTGTCGCGAATCGCATTGGCCGCACGCATGCCAATTTGCTGCACCATTTCGGCTCAGCGGCTGGCTTGCAAAAGGCGCTGGCGGGGCATCTGGCGCACACGGTGTGCGAGACGATTGGAGATGCGGTGCGCGCAAGCCGGGCGGGGATCGGCTCTCCGCGTGAAGTGGTCGACCTGACATTTGACGCGTTTGACAAAGAAGGGGCGGGGGCGCTGGCCAGTTGGATGATTCTGACTGGCAATGAAGACGCGCTGGATCCGATTATCGAGACGATTCACGAACTGGTGGACGAGATTGCGCCTGAGGAAGCGGCCGATCACGAGGGCGTTATGGCGCTGCATCAGGACACGCTGACGCTGGTGCTCATGGCGTTGGGCAACGCGTTGATGGGTAAACCCTTGGCGAAATCGCTGGAGCTGTCCGAAGACGCCGCGCGGGAGCGTGCAGAGGTTCTACTGACGGAAGGCTTGGAGCGTAGCGGCCGTCTTGTCGCCGCTACTCCTGAGGATTGCTGCTAAGCGTGTTGGCGAGCCATTCTGGCGCTCGGCTGCTGTCAATCGCATCGACGCGCACATGATCGACCGCCATGCCGTGGTCTGGATAAGCGACCTTGCGGCGTTTCTCATCTGACTGATCGAGCGGCACCACCACCAGCCGCCGATTGACCTTCTGTCGCCAATTCATCCGCGCGGTGTTTTCCTGCCCGATATAGCAGCCCTTCTCAAAGCTGACTCCATTGAGTTCGACCGCATTGGTTTCCAGCCAGAGAATATCTCCGAGCTCCGCGACACCTTCGGGAACGCCAAGCGACAGGCGATGCGCCAGCCAAGCCGCATCCGCGCTGGCCGCCGATGCACCGGCAGACCCGACCGACCGGAAGCCCAATGCTGGCAAGCGCGGGTCGGGCGTGGCGTCTCCCGGATCATCGAGGCTCCAGAACACGGCCAGCGCCGGATCAACGGCAATGTCGATCTTGCGGCGCAGGCGGTAGAGAGAGAGCCGCGTGGCCAAGGCCTCTGCCTGGCCGGCCTCACAATCGATCAGCAGATCGCCCTCTTGCCCTGAGCCAGTGGCGCTTGGCGCCGTCTTCGACTCCGAAGCGGAACTCCACACCAGAAAATCGAACATTGTCTTGCCCTGCGCGCTGAGCAGCGCAGCGTAGGCAGGCAAGTCGCCGGTGACATCATTGGTCACCAGCCCCTGCAAGAACGCGGCGACATCCTCTGACGGGTCGGTTGGGGACAGGCGGATAATCGCGCGATTGTGCAGTCGGCTGTGCGTCATGGGTGACAGATAGGCATGGCTGTGCTGATAGGGAACCCATGACAGAATCGCTGACGATCCGCCGCCCTGATGATTGGCATCCCCATTTCCGCGACGACGACATTATGCGCGGTGTGGTGCCGTATACCGCGCGCCAATTTGCGCGAGCGATCGTGATGCCCAATCTGACGCCGCCGGTCACGACAGTGGAGCAAGCCGGCGCCTATCGTGATCGGATATTGGCGGCCGTGCCTCAAGGTGTGGAGTTCATGCCGCTGATGACTGCGTATCTCACCGATCAGACCGATCCGGACGAGCTGGCGCGCGGCCATGAGCAAGGCGTATTCACCGCCGCGAAGCTCTATCCGGCTGGTGCCACCACAAATTCCGCCAATGGCGTGACTGATATTGCCAATATTTACCCGGCGCTGGAGCGGATGCAGGCCATCGGAATGGTGCTGTGTGTCCATGGCGAGGTCACCACCAGCGACATCGATATCTTTGATCGCGAGGCTGTGTTCATCGACCGGCATCTGTCCAAGATCGTTGCGGACTTTCCCGATTTGAAAGTCGTTTTCGAGCATGTGACCACCAGCGACGCGGTCGATTTTGTCAAAGGGGCCAGCGACAAAGTTGCGGCAACGATCACACCGCAGCATCTCCACATCAACCGCAACGCTATCTTTGAAGGCGGGCTGCGTCCGCATGCCTATTGCCTGCCCGTGGCCAAGCGGGAGGAACACCGGCTGGCGCTGCGCAAGGCGGCCACATCCGGCTCGCCGAAGTTCTTCCTGGGCACAGACAGCGCGCCGCATGAAGTGGGCGCAAAAGAATCAGCCTGTGGCTGCGCGGGCATTTTTAACGCGCCTCATGCGTTAGAAAGCTATTTGACGGTGTTCGAACAAGAAGGCGCCATTGCGCATTTTGAAGGCTTTGCCAGCGAGCACGGTCCGCGCTTTTACGGGCTG
>CAKZSF010000073.1 GCA_937920575.1 uncultured Sphingomonadaceae bacterium
CTGAATCATGAAGGCAACCATCTGGCACAACCCAAAATGCGGCACATCGCGCAAGACGCTGGCTATTCTGCAAGAGGCACCCGGCGTTGATCTGGAGGTGGTCGAATATCTCAAGACACCGCCAACCCGTGACAAGCTGGCGCAGCTTTACAAAGATGCCGGAATGACGCCCGCAGACGGCCTGCGTATGCGCGGTACGGATGCGGCGGAGCGTGGGTTGCCGGACGCTAACGCCGACGACATCCTCGATGCGATGGCAGCTGAGCCAATCCTTATCGAACGGCCTCTGGTAGAGACCGAGAAGGGCGTCAAACTCTGCCGCCCGCAAGAGCTGGTGAAGGAACTGCTCTGGGACGCTTCTTTCGTCAGGTCGCCGTCGGCCTGCAACGTGCGATACCCAATCGCGAACACGATCACGCACAGCACAATCGCTAATCCAAAGCCGAGCCAGTCACTGATATTGTAAAGGCCCACACCCAGCGCGGGCGCGTAGATGAAGCTCGCCCCGGCAACGGCGGCGACGACACCTGATGCCTCGCCCTGTTCGCGGCGCGTCACGGCGAGGGATGTGCCAGCGGTCGTGCCGGGCCGGAATAGCCCGAAACCGAGCGAGGCGACCGAGAAGCCGAGTACAATCAGATGCAATTCCTGCGCGCCGCCCAATATTGCGATGCCCAATCCGCCGATGGCGATGCCAGACAAGGTTGCCGCTTTCGGGCCGAGTCTAAGCCGTGGAATTAGCCCCCATTGCGCCAGTAACGTCGCCATCGCGCCGATCATGAGTACGATGGTGATGGAGCCGGCGGCTTCAGTCGGATTGTCAGCATAGCCGCTCCGGTCGATCACCTGAAATCCGATAATGCCCATAATCATCGCTTGTGCGTGGCCGCCCAGAATGCCTGCAACCACCCACGGACGAATGCGCGGGTCGGTCCAACGCAGCTTGCCCGTTGTGCGCGGTTGTAGATCCTCTTCGCCATCGTCTTCGTCGAGCTCGGGCGAAGAGGTCGACCCGCTCGTATAAGGCGCATCAAACGCGCTGCCTCTTGCGGCAAATTGCGGAACATCATCGGGCAAACGCAGGCGCAAGAGGATCAGTGCCAGCAAAGCCAAGGCGGCAAAGCAGAAAAACGGCCCGGTCAATCCCAGAAATGGCAACACCATCAGCGGGGCGAGGGCAGGGCCAAGCACTGTGCCCACACCAAAGCTGGAGGCGACCAACGATAGGGCGTTCGTCCGTTCCGCGCGCGGTGTTCTGGACGCCACATAGGCTTGCACGGCAGGCGGTGCGGCGCTGCCAAAACCGCCAAACAGGCTGCGCGCTGCAGCAAAGGCAATCAGCGCCCAGAATGCGGACATCACGCCGCTCATGCCGGCCCACAACGCGATGCCGCACAAGGTCATCGACACCACAAAACCTGTCAGGCCGAGTGCCATCATGGCCTTGCGCCCACGCTTGTCCGATCGTCTCGCCCAGAATGGCGCGCAGATAACCCACAACAAGGCTGACCAACTATAGGCCAAACTGATCCACACATCGTTGACTTCCAACGATCGCCCAATGGACGGCATCACGGATTGCATCGCTGTGTTACCCGCAGCGGTCACCAGCATAACGGTGAACAGCAACGCCAACCGCTCACGCGACAAGGGGCGGTGTTCTGCTGTGGCTGGCTGGCCGGGTGTGGAGGAAGTGTTTTGATCCATACGCCGCCAATCGCTACGCTCGCTCGGCTCGCCTTGCAATGCGTATAGGCGTTTGTATTCGCCGCAAGGTGCCGCTACCTAGCCGCTTCCCTTACGGAAGACTGGTAGGATGAACGAATGACATCGCAAGATGTGGCAAAACCCAAGCTGGGCGAACGGATAAAGCGGCGCGCGCAACATTTCTTCGGGCCGTGGGGCGTGTTTTTTCAAGGATTTATCGAGCACCCGGTGATGGTTGGCTCGATCATTCCGTCTTCGCGTTTTACCATTCGGCGGATGCTGGCGCCGGTTGATTGGGACAATTGCAAAGTCTTCGTCGAATACGGCCCCGGCATTGGGACGTTCTGCCGGCCGATTCTGGACCGATTACCGCGCGACGGAATCCTGATCGCGATTGATACCAATCCGCTTTACATCGATTACCTGAAACGCACGATCACGGACAGCCGGTTCAAGCCTGTGCTCGCCTCGGCCGAAGATGTGGAAGCGATTGTGCAGGCGCATGGCGCGGATCATGCAGATTTCATTCTATCGGGTCTGCCATTCTCGACCTTGCCCGATGGCATTGGTCCGCGCATTGCGGCCGCAACCTATCGCGCGACACGAAAAGGCGGGGCGTTTTTGACCTATCAATTCTCATCAGCCGCGCGCGACCTCACCGCTCAGCATTACTCGCGGGTGGAGAACGGCTTCGAATGGCTCAATATTCTGCCGTGCAAACTAGCCTGGGGTTGGAAGGACTAATTCCAGCCAAACGCATCCAGCCTCAGTCGAACGTGTCGCCGATATCAGTCTCGCTCTGCCCGACCAATTGGCGATAGATTGCTGCCAAAACGCCGACCACAACCGTCGTGTAGATTGCGCCAAACAACGATGTCAGGACGCCTTCCACAATCGTGCCAGCGATGGCTCCGATAAGCTGCGCGACCAAAGTCAGCAAGATTGCAATGACCATCACAGCCACGACGACCAACAGGAAGAACAGGAAAATACGCAGAGAATTGCCCTTGGTCAGTGACCAAGAGCGCTTCATGGCTGTGATAGGATTGTATGTCCGCTCAATCGCCATGACCGGTGCGACCATGGCAAATTTGATCATCAGATAGAGCATCACTGGAATGGCCAGCATCCCGATCAAGAACGCAAGCGCACCAATCCCGCTCGCAGCGGCCAAAGCAACCGGCGCGCCGATCGCGATGCCGATGCCAATACCCAGCAAAATCTGTGCGATCAGGTAAGGCACGAAGGCGGTTGCCCCGGTTGAGAGCGCCTCGCCAACGGTTGGTCGCTCTTTCGCCCGCAACAAAGCCAACATCGCCAACACGCCAATGGATTGCAGAATTGTTGAAAGCACAAACCAGTGTGCGTTACGCTGATACACGTCCAAAATCGCGTTCAACATGGCATCATTGTCGAGCCCGTCCAAACTGCGGGTCAGGTCCGGCAAGAAGAGCACAAAGGCGAGAGCCGGCAAGAAGAAAAACAGCCCCGCGATCACCAACAGCAGGTCTTTGTTCCCTTGCAACAACGCGACCGTATCGCGCCAAGCGGCATTCATATCAAATTTCATTTGGTTGTGATTCCCTAAAAGACCTGCCCTCAATACCCTCTTGATAACAACGAAATGTCCCGCCATGCAAACACGGCTGTGAGCAAGTCGATCCTTCTTCCCGAATGGCAGGTCTCCGATGGGCAAGTTCCCTATGCTGAGGCGCTGGAGCGTATGGAGCAACGCAATGCGGCGATCCATGCGGGTGAGGCGCGCGAGCAAGTTTGGTTGCTGGAACATCCGCCGGTTTACACAGCGGGCACGAGCGCTGCTGAAAGTGAGCTGCTCAATCCGCAGTTCGATGTGGTGAAGGCTGGGCGTGGTGGGCGTTACACCTATCATGGGCCGGGACAGCGCGTGGGTTATGTCATGCTCGACTTGACCCGTCGCGGGCGCGATGTGCGCCGATTTGTCCATTCACTGGAAGGCTGGGTCACCGCTGCGCTTGCGGATTTGGGGCTGGAAAGCTGGCGCGCGGACGGGCGTATCGGTATCTGGACGCGCGATGTTGACGGGCGCGAAGCGAAGATCGGCGCGATAGGCGTGCGCGTGCGGCGTTGGGTGACGATGCACGGCTTTTCCATCAATGCTGCGCCAGACCTGTCGCATTTCGGCGGCATTGTGCCTTGCGGCATCGACGAATTTGGCGTGACGAGCCTTGAACGCCTGGGCCTGCCGAGCGATTTTGCCGCACTTGATGCCGCGCTCAACGCCAATTTTGCGCAATTTTTGGATGACGTTGCGGGTACGAATGTGCAAGGCGCAGACGGGATGGAGAGACACACATCATGAAAGCCAAACTTATAGTGTTCTGCGCGGCGGCAGCGCTGTTGAGCGCATGCGGCGACGAACCGGTCGCGGAAGTCGCAGAAGAGAAAGCAACCGCACAAGGCGAGATTTTGGAAGGCACGATCAGCGACGATATGCTGCCGCTGGAATCGCTCAAATCGCAGGCGCCGCGGGCGGACGGCAAGGCCAATGAGGACTCTGCCGCAAGCGAAGGTGAGGGCGAGTAGGCCCCGGGCCACGCGCTGATCCGCGGATGATGCAGGCGCGCGCGGACACTACCCACACACAGACCGGTTTTTCATGGTGGCATCTGCTTGCGCTGCTGGCGGGCAACGCATTCCTTGCGACCGGGCCTTGGTTGGTGAGATTGGCCGATACGGGCCCGGTGTCCGCCGGTTTCTGGCGCCTCGCATTGGCGCTTCCCATTATTGCGCTGCTCGCCTGGCGATTGGAAGGCAATCCAGTCCGCGGCCCGCGCCCCGTGATGATCGCCGCAGCAATTGCAGGCATCTTTTTCGGGTTGGATCTGGCCAGCTGGCACATCGGGATCGAGATGACGCGGCTGGGCAATGCCACCCTGTTTGGCAATTCGGGCAGTTTGATCCTGATGGTTTGGGCGTTTGTGCTGGTGCGTCGCTTGCCAATTGGGCGCGAGTGGCTGGCGATTATCGCTGCGATTGCTGGAGCCGCGATCCTGATCGGGCGCAGCGCAGAAATATCGACCCAAACTGTCATAGGCGATCTGTTCTGCCTGCTCGCCGGGCTGTGTTACGCGGTCTATTTGTTGCTGTTGCAAGGGCGCAGGCAAGGGACCGGCGCGTGGAGCCTGCTGACTTATTCGGGCGCATCGGCGGCGCTGGTGTTGCTGATCGTTGCCCTGATGCTGGGCGAGCCGGTGTGGCCGGGCGATTGGGGGCCAGTCATAACATTGGCGGTTACCAGCCAACTGATCGGGCAAGGCCTGATGGTCTATTCACTCAAGAATTTTAGCGCGCTGATCATTGGTCTTGCGCTGCTCACCCAGCCAGCAATTGCTGCGACAATCGGTTGGTTTGTGTTTGGCGAGACGTTGGGCGCGTTGGATGTGCTGGGTATGGGATTGCTCGCCTCTGCGTTGGTGATCGCGAAGCTAACGGAGGAATCGAGCAAGGCGGCATCGACGAAGGCGGCTGAGGTTGATAGTCAGGCCTGATAAGATCGCGATTTGGGGAAGAGAAAATGCGGATTGTATTGAGCAGCGTAGTGGCTCTGGCTTTGACGGCATGCGCCGGAGTGCCCGGCGGCGAAGTCGTGGATCCAGCCAAGGAAGAGCTGACTGCTGAAGGCATGAATGCCGCGTTTGAAGGCCTGGGCGGCTCCTACATTGACATCATTACGGAGCGGAGCCCGACATACGGCACGCAGCTGGGCGACCACGCACACGATAGTGACTTGCCCGATGTCTCCGCCGAAGGCCGGCGGCGCACGTTGCAACTGCTTCAGGGCATTCAAATCGCGCTCAAAACGATTGATCAAAGCCAGCTGACGCCGGACAACCGCGTTGATTATGCGATGCTCACCAACGCGCTCGAATACCAAATTTGGTCGGCCGAAGAGCTGCAGGAATGGGCATGGAACCCGCAATATTACAACGATATCGCATCCTACTCACTCTATGGACTGGTGGCGCGCGATTTCGCCCCTTGGCCGCAGCGCTTTGCAAGCATTGTCGAGCGGATGGAGAAGTTGCCCGCATTTCTGGAACAGGCACGTGCGCAGATTGATGTCGCTCGTGTGCCCAAAGTGCATGCGGAAACCGTTGCCAAGCAGAACGCTGGAATCCTGGCGATTATTGATGCGGCCTTGCTGCCAGAAATCGAAGCGCAAGGCAGCGACCGCGGGCGTTTTGACATCGCCTATACCAATCTGAAAGACGCGATTGCTGTCCATCAAACATGGCTCGATGATGTGGTCGTGCCCGGGGCGCAGGGCGAGTTCCGTCTGGGTGCGGCAAAATATGATCGCAAAATGGCCTTCGCGCTGGAAAGCACAATTTCGCGGCAAGAACTGAAGGCCAAGGCCGAGGCGGCCTATGAACAGACGCGCGCGCAGATGCAGGCCGTGGCGCGCACATTCCCCGATTGCGTGGACCAAAGTGGCACTGATGGCCCGGTGGTGCAGCAGGACGAGATTTTGTGCGCGCTTGATAAGACCTATGCTGACCGGGCAACCCGCACCACTTTGGAAGATGCGGCGCGCAAGACATTGGCCGAGGCGACAGAATTCACGCGGGAAAAGGGCCTTGTGCGCATGCCCGATGGCCCCGTGCAGATCATCACCATGCCCAAATTCTGGCAAGGCAATGCGGTCGCTTATCTCGATGCGCCAGCGCCGTTGGAAAAGCATCTGCCGGCTTTTTACGCTGTCTCGCCAGTGCCCGAAAGCTGGTCGGAAGAGCAGGCCACCAGCTTCCTCAAAGAATACAACATTTCGATGCTGCATTTGCTGTCGATCCATGAGGGTGTGCCCGGTCACTATCTCCAACTCGACCATGCCAATAAGAACGACTCCATCTTGCGCGGTGTGTTGCAGAGCGGCCCGTTCATTGAAGGGTGGGCGGTGTATTCTGAGAAGGTCATGGCTGACGAAGGGTATCTCGGCGGTATGAACACTGAGGCAGGGCGCCTGATGATCCTTTCCGGTCTCAAGTTCCGCTTGCGTGCGATCATCAACACCCTGCTCGATATTGGCATTCACACCGAGGGTATGGAGCAAGAAGAGGCGATGGAGCTGATGATGGAAGGCGGATTCCAACAAGAGCGCGAGGCGGCGGGCAAATGGGTCCGTGCGAACCTCTCCTCAGTCCAATTGCTAAGCTACTATACCGGCTATGAAGAACATCTCGCGCTGCGCCGCGAGGCGGAGGAACGGCTGGGCGATGCGTTTAACCAACGCAAGTACCACGATGAAGTGCTGAGCTATGGCTCACCGCCCGCGAAATATGTGCGGCAGTTGATGTTCGGGGAGTGAGGTTGCGCTGACTTGTCACGTCATCTCTATCTCTCTTCGTCATCCAATCATTCTTCCCGTCATCCCAGCGAAAGCTGGCATCTAAAGCACGTAGGAGCCAAGGTCTGACATGAAGCGCGGCGGATTCGTCTACATCATGACGAACAAGCGCTACGGTGTGTTGTACATCGGTGTGACGAGCGATCTGATCGCCCGCATTGCCCAGCATCGCGATGGCAAAGGCGGGAACTTCACTTCCAAGTATCGCTGCACACGGCTGGTCTATTTCGAGGAATACCCGTCCATCGAA
>CAKZSF010000074.1 GCA_937920575.1 uncultured Sphingomonadaceae bacterium
TCCCCGATCTGCCGTTTGTGGTGCGGATCTGGATCGTGTTCGTGGTCGGCGTGATCGTGGCGATGGTCGTCTCACGGATGACGTCGGCACCCGGTGATGAACAGACTGTTGATCTGAAAGATGTCGGTTTTGCTACCAGCATGCTGTTCAACACGCTGTCTGTTATCGTCGTGGCGATCCTTGTCGGGCTGTATATCTGGCTCTGGTAACCGAGCGAAAAAGAGTAGCTTTTCGCAACTGAACCTTGGCATTGCCGCCGCTAAAGCTTAGGCCTGTCTTTCCGATAAGGGGGAGACAGGCCTATGCCTTCCAATCTGCAAGAAAAACTGACTTTGCCCTGTGGGGCGGTGCTGCCCAACCGAATGAGCAAGGCGGCAATGACGGAAGGCATGGCGACGCCAGACGGTCGGCCAACGCCAGAGCTGGAACGTCTCTACGGAATTTGGTCGGATGGCGGCGCAGGCATGCTGCTCTCGGGCAATATCATCATCGATCGCTATCATCTGGAGCGGCCCGGCAATGTCGTGATCGAAAGCGAGCCTGATGCCGATATGGCCGCGCGGCTGAAAAGTTGGGCCAGCGCGGCGACGCGGGGCGGCAATCACTTCTGGGCGCAGATCAGCCATGGCGGCCGGCAAACGCAAAAGCTGGTCAATCCCAACCCGAAATCGGCATCAGACGTGCAGTTGGCCTTGCCCGGTGGGCAGTTTGGCAAACCCACACCGCTGACGAAGGATGAAATCGCCGATTTGGTTCAGCGCTGGGCGATAGCATCCAAGGCGTGTCAGGATGCGGGCTTCACAGGTGTGCAAATCCACGCCGCACATGGCTATCTGGTCTCGCAATTCCTGTCTCCCAAAGCGAATCTTCGAACGGATGAATATGGCGGCTCTTTGGAAAACCGCGCACGCTTCTTGTTGGAGATCATCGCGGCTGTCCGCGCGGCAGTGGGGCCGAAATTCCCCATCTCGGTCAAACTCAACAGCGCGGACTTTCAAAAGGGCGGATTCGATTTTGAAGATAGTCAGCAAGTCGTTGAATGGCTTGAGCGCGCGTCGGTTGATTTGATCGAAATATCCGGTGGCACCTATGAGCAACCGAAAATGATGGAGGCCGAAGGAATGGAGCCGGAGGAAGCGCAAAATGTCGCGCCCTCCACCGCTGCACGGGAAGCCTATTTCGTGGACTTTGCGCAAGCAATGCAGGCCAACACGCAAGTACCACTGATGGTCACAGGCGGTTTCCGAACGGCGGCTGCGATGGAACAAGCGGTGGAAATGGGCGCAGCCGATGTTGTCGGGCTGGGCCGTCCAATGTGCCTGATGACCGATGCGCCCAATCGCGTGTTTGCCGGGCTGGATGCGTTGCCGCGATACGAGGATGACCTAGGATTGCTGCCAGACTGGCTCAGCTTCCTGCGTGGAATGCAAATGGTGAAGGCAATTGATGGCTTCGCAGCGATCTATTGGTTTTACGAACAGCTCTGGATGATCGGCCAGGGGCAGGGCGCTGACGAGGCGTTCCCCGTGTTCAAGGCTTTCCGCACTGTTGACGCACGCAACCGCGCCATCATCAAAGCAGCCAAAGCGATGGGCTGGTTCAAATAGCTCGCTGGAAAAGGAGATAGCGAGCCGGGCAAGGTGTCCACGAATAATCTGCTCGATTGGTTTGCGACCCGACAGACATAATGCGGAAGGTACAAGGACCTTGCCCGGCTCTAATGACGGATCGGGAGGTAATCGATGCCGTCACTCTCTTGGCGAAGCACATCAGGTTGTTCAGCACGGGCGATCTGCCGAAGCAGGGTTTGCGACCCCGCCCGCGCCGAACGTTGCGACCCTAAGGCGTGCTCCGTTCTTGATCCTGCGTATAGCGGCGTGTTTGCAGTGTTGCGGTAAAAGGTTGTAACAACGCCCTCATGTAAACACCTGTAAAAATACTTGATTTGTCAGGAGTTTGACAGGTTGGCCCACTAAAGAGCATATTTATCGAGTTGGGTCAGAACACGGGGAATGGCAGCCATGGCGGATTTTATGGAACACGCAATGCCAAGACATCACAACACATCGATCGTGCGCCATCTGATGTTGGCGCTCTTGGCGTGCGCCGCTGCATTGGCGCTTTCGATTCCGACGGCGGCGTCCGCGCGCGGCACGGAGTATGTGCGTTATACCGTGAAATCAGGAGACACCTTGCTGGGGCTGGCAAACAAATATTTCAAAACAGCCAATGCCTATCGCCAGGTTCAGCGGATTAATGGAATAGCTGATCCGCGCCGGATGCCAGTGGGCAAGGTTCTGCGTATTCCGCGCAATGTTCTGAAGACCAAGCCAGCCAAATTGGAAGTCGCCAGCGCATCAGGACCGGTTCAAATCAGGAGCGGGAGCGGTACAAAGAACGCGAAAACTGGCCAGACAATCCGGCGTGGGGATCAGCTGGTCACAGGCCGCGGCGGTTTTCTTTCACTGCAAGGCGTTTCGGGGTCGCGCGTTACAATCCCCTCGCAGTCGCATGTGAAAGTTCTCTCAGCGCATCGCATTCTGTTGACCGATGCGCTCGATGTGGAATTTGATATTGTTAAAGGCCGCGGTGCGTTTTCACCGCCAAAGTTGAAGAGCAATGGTCGCTATCGGGTGCGCACACCTGTGGCGGTGTCAGCTGTACGGGGCACCGTGTTCCGCGTGTCATTTGACGAGAACGGTGAAAGCTCAACCGCAGAAGTGGTCGAGGGCGAAGTGGCTCTGGCCGCCGGCAGCGCGGAGAAGGCAATTCCCCAAGGGTTTGGTACGTCGGCAAGTCAGGCCGGCGTTGCAGAAATCGAAGAGTTGCTGCCAGCGCCGGAGTTCACGAACACTTCGGCAATCCAAACTGATGAAAAGTTGAAATTCGCGATCAAACCAGTTGATGGCGCAAAAGCTTACCGTTTGCAGGTCGCGCGAACTTCTGGGTTCCTCCAAATTCTTTCGGAAACCGTTGCGGAAGGGCCAGAGATCGAGCTGGATAATATGCCCGATGGATCGGAATTTCCGAATGGCAGGTTTGCGGTTAGATCACGTGCGATTTCGGCAAACGGCATCGAAGGCCTGGGTGATGACAGAGCAACGACGTTCCGCCGCCAGCGTCTGGGCATTGCCGCGACTGCTGAGGCATCTCCGTTGGCCGATGGTTTTAAGTTTGCGTGGGTCCCCGCCGGTGAAGGAAACATGCGTTACGACTTCCAGCTTTGGAAAGAAGACGAAACAAGCCCGCCGCTGATCAACGAGATTGGTTTGGACAAGCAATCGATTACGCTAACCAACCTGAAACCGGCAACCTATTACTGGCGCGTGGCGGTGGTGAAGCCGGATAGCGAAGAAGGATTGTTGCGCGT
>CAKZSF010000075.1 GCA_937920575.1 uncultured Sphingomonadaceae bacterium
GCTGCAAAGCGGCGCCGCTATGCATTTTCTCGATCAGGCTAAGATATATCTGAAATCCGGCGGAGGCGGACCCGGCGCGGTCAGTTTCCGGCGCGAGAAGTATATTGAGTATGGCGGGCCCGACGGCGGCAATGGCGGCCGCGGCGGCGATGTCATTCTCGAGGCGGTTCCTGCGCTCAACACGCTGATCGATTTCCGTTACGCGCAGCATTTCAAGGCCAAGCGCGGCGACCATGGCATGGGCAAGGATCGAACAGGGCGCAGCGCGCCTGATTTGATCGTGAAAGTGCCCGTCGGCACGCAAGTGCTCAGCGAAGACAAGGAGGAGGTCATCGCTGACTTTACCGAAGTCGGGCAGCGGATTGTCCTGCTGGAAGGCGGGCAAGGTGGTCGCGGTAATGCCAGCTACAAATCCTCCACCAACCGCGCTCCGCGCCAGCATCAGCCGGGCGAGCCGGGCGAAGAGATGTGGGTGTGGTTGCGGCTGAAACTGCTCGCGGATGTGGGGTTGGTTGGCCTGCCGAATGCAGGCAAATCGACATTCATCAATTGCGTGTCCAACACCAAGGCGAAAGTGGGCGATTACGCCTTCACCACGCTGGTTCCGAAACTGGGCGTGGTGCGGCACAAAGGGCGCGAATTTGTGCTCGCCGACATTCCTGGCCTGATCGAAGGAGCAGCAGAGGGGGCTGGCATCGGTGACCGTTTCCTAGGTCATATCGAGCGCTGCCGAGTGTTGATCCATTTGATCGATATCGCGGGCGAAGACCCTGCCAGGGCAATGCAAATCGTTGAGGACGAGCTCCTCGCCTATGGTGCAGCCCTGGAAGACAAGCCGCGGCTGGTGGTGCTCAACAAGCTCGATTTGGCGGATGGCGAACTGGCGGCTGGTTTTGCAGAGGAACTGCTGGACGCCGGTGCGGAACAGGTCTTTGCCGTATCGGGGGCCACCGGCGCGGGAATGGAACCTTTGCTGGATGCGTTGCTGACTTATCTGCCTGACAAGACAAGCACTGAGCAGCCGACGGGAGCGGTGGAAGATGAGCAGGAGGAAGAGCCTTGGTCACCTCTCTGACGGGCCTTCCCACGCGCAACCCATCAAGCTAAGCGTTTCGACATGACGGTAGGGGCGCTTTCCGAATTTTTGTCTGCTGAGACTTGTCCGCTTCTGGTGGTCAAGGTCGGCTCGGCTTTGCTCGTGGATGAGCAAGGCGCAGTCCGCGCGGATTGGCTGACGTCACTGGTGGATGAGATCGCGGCGGCTCGTGCGGCTGGCCAGCGGATCATTGTGGTGAGCTCCGGCGCCATTGCTTTGGGCGCTGCGCGACTGGGTCTGCCCAAGCGCGGCCGGGCCAATTTGGCTGATGCGCAGGCTGCAGCGTCTGTGGGCCAAGTGGCTCTGGCGCAGCTGTGGGCAGGCATGCTCGGCGCGCATGATTTGACTGCCGCTCAGATGCTTGTGACGCTGGACGATTTGGAGGACAGGCGGCGTTACCTGAATGCTGCAGCGACGTTGGAACGTTTGCTGGATGCAGGCGCAGTGCCGGTTGTGAACGAGAATGACAGCGTCGCGACCGAGGAAATCCGCTTTGGCGACAATGACCGTTTGGCCGCGCGTGTCGCCCAAGCCGCGAGCGCCAGCGCCGTGTTGCTGCTGTCCGACGTTGACGGCCTTTACAGCGCAGCCCCCGATAGCGAGGGCGCTGAATTGATCCCACGCGTCGAAGGGGTAACGCCCGAAGTGATTGCGATGGCTGGCTCGGAGTCCTCTTCCGGCATTGGCTCTGGCGGGATGAAAGCCAAACTGCAAGCAGCGCGGATTGCTGAGCGAGCTGGTATTGCGCTGGGCATTATCAATGGAACTCAACCCGCACCGCTCACACGTCTGCGCGAAACGGGGACAGGCACGATCTTCTTGCCCCAGAGGCACGACAATGCGCGCAAAGCGTGGCTGGGTGGGCGCATGGCACCCGAAGGTGTGCTGACCGTCGATGCGGGCTGTGTCGCTGCGTTGAACGATGGCGCGAGCTTGCTTGCGGCCGGTTTGATCGAAATCGAGGGCGAGTTTCAACGCGGCGCATTGGTCAGTCTGCATGGCCCGAAAGGCGAGCGGCTGGGGCAGGGGCTGGTTGAATACAGCTCTGAGGAATGCCGCGCTATTCTTGGTCTGCGCGAGGGAGATCAGGAGGCTAAGCTGGGCTATGCTCCGCGCGCGGCGGTGGTCCACCGTGATCATATGGTGAGCAGCTAGTGACGCGCCCCACAAAGATCGCTGTCACCGGTGGGACGGGCTTTGTTGGCCAGATGCTGCTGGAAGAATGCGAGCGCCAAGGTTTGACCGTGCGCGCGCTCACGCGGCGTGAGCAAGAACACCGTCAGGGTGTCGAATGGGTTCAGGGCGATCTGAATGACACAGCCGCTTTGGCAGATTTGGTGCGCGGCGCGGAGGCGGTGATCCATCTGGCCGGTGTGGTCAACGCGCCCGATATTGCTGGTTTTGAAGAGGGCAATGTCACCGGCACGCTCAACTTGATCGAGGCCTGTGTTACGGCGGGCGCTCCGCGCTTTGTGTGCGTATCGTCGCTGTCTGCCCGTGAGCCGCAATTGTCAGCCTATGGCGCGTCGAAACATCGCGCGGAAAAGCTGGTTAAGGCAAGCGGCCTTGATTGGACGATCATTCGTCCACCCGCGATTTATGGCCCGCGTGACACGGACAATCTGGAGCTGTTCAAGCTTGCCAAATGGGGAGTGGTACCGATGCCGCCCAAGGACGGGCGCGCCTCGTGGATCCATGTTGGCGATTTGTGCCGACTGTTGCTGAAAATCATGCCGAGCAGCGAAGCAACAACCCGCAAGCTCTACGAGGTTGATGATGGCCGCGCCAACGGGTGGACGCATTACGAGATTGCGCGCGCAATTGGCTGGGCTGTGGATCGGCGGCCATGGGTGCCGCATTTGTCCGAAGGCATGCTGCGCCGGGTGTCCGCGGTTGAGCGCTTCTTCAAACGCTCCAAAGCGAAACTAACGCCAGATCGCGTTGGCTATATGGTGCACCCCGATTGGGTGGTGAATGCGCAGCGGGCCGTGCCGCGGCCCATTTGGCGCGCGAAAACGCCGATGCGCGAGGGCATGAAGGCGACGGCGAAGTGGTACAAGAAGAACGGGTGGCTGTGACGCCCTAGAGGAACGGTTCTTCACCGGGCGTGTGAATGCCGCATTCGGTTTTATCCCAACCCGCCCAGCGGCCAGAGCGCGGGTCTGCACCCTTTGCCACCGGACGCGTGCACGGCGAGCAGCCAATCGAGGGATAGCCTTGTGCAATCAGCGGATGGCGCGGCAGGTCATGCTCTTCGAGGTAGGCAGCCAGATCCTCCGCCTTCCAATCGATCAGCGGGTTGACCTTCAAGCGGCCTTGCTCGTCACTGCTATCAATTTCAAAGCGCGGCAGATTGGCGCGCGTGGCCGCCTGAAACGCTTTGCGCCCAGTCAACGAACCGTCGAATTCAGCCAGAGCTTTGGCGAGCGGCCGCACTTTGCGGATTTCGCAGCAACCATCCGGGTCGAAGCTCCAACGCAGGCCATTCTCGTCCTTGGCGGACAATTCCTCTGTGTCAGGTTCCAGGATCTGTAGATTGGTGAGGCCCAGATGTTCGACCAACTGGTCACGATAGGCGATTGTCTCGGGAAAATGCTTGTGCGTTTCGAGGAACAGCACCGGTGCGTCGGGAGCGACGTCCGCAACCAGTTTGAGCAACACCGCGCTTTCTGCGCCAAAACTGGAGACCATCGCAACATCGCCAATGATCCGGTCTTTCAGCACCGCCTCCAGCACCTCATGCACATCCAGACCGCGATACATGCGGTTGAGACGGATAGCATCCGCCTCGACAAAGCGCGGGCCGGTGTCGATCCGGTCGCGCACACGA
>CAKZSF010000076.1 GCA_937920575.1 uncultured Sphingomonadaceae bacterium
TCATATCTCCAATATGGCCTCGCTCAGGGTGAAGGCTTCGTTGTGATTACCGGCGAAGTGGGTGCGGGTAAGTCGACTCTGGTCGCGCATCTGATGTCGAGCGTGAACCCAGAAGAGCTGACCATTGCTCAAGTCGTGACGAGCAAACTGGACGAGGACGAGATCATTCTCGTCGTCGCGCAAAGCTTCGGTCTCGATATCGAAAATATGGACAAAGCTGCCGCTCTGGGTGCGATCGAAGGCATGTTGCACGAGGAAGCGCGTGCAGGCCGTCGTTGTCTTTTGGTGGTCGACGAATCGCAGAATCTCTCGATTGAAGCTCTCGAAGAGTTGCGGATGCTGTCTAACTTCCAACTGGGTTCGCATCCTTTGCTGCAAACCCTTTTGTTGGGGCAGCCAGAATTCCGTGTGACCTTGCAGACCAGCGAAGAGCTGGAGCAGCTTCGACAGCGCGTAATCGCCGCGCATCATCTTGAGCCAATGGAACAAGATGAGGTGCAGGCCTATATCGAGCATCGCCTGAACCATGTTGGTTGGAACGGCCATCCGGCCTGGGATCAGCGCGTATTCACGGAACTGTTTGAAGCAAGCCGCGGTATTCCCCGGCGTGTCAACCAGATCGCCAACCGCTTGATGCTGTTGGGCGCAGTGGAGGAACGCACGCGGATTGACGCGGCGATGTTGCATGCTGTGGTCAAGGAAATGGAAGGCGACAATGCCTTTCCTGAAGCCGCACCATCACCCATGCCGAAGACGGGCCCGGCGCCTGCTCCAATCAAGATTGAACGTCGCGAACAGCCACGCCGCGTGATGGATAATCAGCAGCAGGCAGCGGCGCCTATTCCGGCAGACGAAATGATCGCTCTGGAGGCAAAAATTGCGTCTCGCGATGAACAGATTGCTGAACTGCAGCAAGCTGTCGTTGAACTGGCCGATTCTCTTGAGGCCAAAGGGTCACTGGCTGCTGCTGGCGCAACAGATGCTGACACTGCGGAGCTAGAAGAACGCATTGCACAACTCGAAGCGAAGCTGGTCGAGCAGGAGCGCGCGATGCGCCACACGCTGACCATGTTGATCGAGTGGGTTGAAGGTGAAGGCGGCGCGTCAATCGCAGCCTAAGGAGAACAGCATGGAACAGGCAGCAATTGTCAACGGCCTGTCCGTGGATGTCGAGGACTGGTTCCAAGTCGGCGCGTTCGAAGAAGTTATCGAACGCGGCAATTGGGATAGCCTGACCGACCGGGTCAATCGCAACACACATGAAGTGCTCGACCTGTTTGATCAGGCCGGCGCCAAAGCGACGTTCTTTACACTTGGTTGGGTCGCTAAACGGCACGGCGATTTGATGCGTGAGATTGTGGATCGCGGGCACGAATTGGCCAGTCATGGCTGGGATCACGCACGGGTGTTCACATTCACACGCGAAGAGTTTGCGAAAGACATCGAGCGTGCGCGCAAGACTTTGGAAGATGCGTCTGGAACGCAGATCAAGGGATATCGCGCGCCAAGCTTCTCGATCGATCAGCGCACGCCGTGGGCTTATATGGAACTGGCAGAGCAGGGCTATACCTATTCATCCAGCGTCGCACCCGTGCGGCATGACCATTATGGATGGGCAGAAGCACCACGCTTTGCCTTCAAGCCGTTGCCTTGGGCGGACTTGATCGAAATTCCTGTCACGACTGCTAAGTTTGCCGGCAAAAGGCTGGCCGCGGGCGGGGGCGGCTTCTTCCGCGTCCTGCCTTACGCGTTTTCACGCTGGGCGATCCGTCAAGTGAACCGTGAAGATGAGCGTCCGGCGGTGTTCTATTTCCATCCATGGGAAATTGATCCGGGTCAACCAAGGGTCGAGGGTGCACCGATTAAATCTCGCCTGCGCCACTATACCAATCTCGACAAAATGTCGGGCAAGCTGCGCGGTCTGATCAACGATTTTGAATGGGGTCGGATGGATCTGATCGCACATCGTGAAGCTGTGCGTTTGGCTGAATATGGTCAGGAGCCGTTTGAAGCGGTGCCTGCAACTGCAGCGGAGGTAGCACCAGCATGAACGCTCCGTTTAACCTTGAAACAGACGCAACAGCGCTGACGATGCAAATTGCAAATCTCGCCGACCACACAATCTGCGAAGCGATTGACCGGTTCGTCGCGTCGCAACCCAGCAATGTGTTTCACTACACCGCATGGTTGAAAGCCATTGAAAGTGGCACTGGCAACCGGGCCGCTGGTCTGGTCGCTTACAAAGGGACAAGCATTGCTGGCTGGTTACCGCTCAACGTCGTTCATTCGCCAATCTTTGGCCGTATGCTCGCCTCCAGTGGGTTTGCTGTCGAGGGCGGCATTCTGGCTGAGAACGATTTCGTTGCAGAACAGCTTGGTCGCGCGGCAGAGGAATTTGCGGCTCGCAACAACTGCCCAACAATCGAAGCGCGGGGCGGCTTCACTCCTCAAGGTTGGAGCACTCGCAATGACACGCATTGCGGATTCATGTCCGATTTAGCCGAAGATGACGAGGCTCAGTTGCTCGCCATTCCGCGCAAGCAACGCGCAGAGGTTCGCAAGGGTCTGAAAAACGAAATGCAGATCAGCGTTGGTCGCGCAGAAGGTGATCGCGCTGCGCATTATGCCATTTACGCGGAAAGCGTCCGCAATCTGGGTACGCCGGTATTCCCGGGCGACCTATTTGATGCAGTGATGGATTCGCACGATGCCGATATTCTGACCGTTCGGCACGAAGGCGTGCCAGTCGCGAGCGTCTTGTCGCTCTATCACGATGGAGCGGTGATGCCCTATTGGGGCGGGGGCACCTTTACTGCTCGTCATCTGCGCGCGAACGAAGTGATGTATTACGAGCTGATGCTGCATGCGCGCAAACGCGGTTGCAGCCGGTTTGATTTTGGTCGTTCCAAGACCAATAGCGGCCCCTACAAATTCAAAAAGAATTGGGGCTTTGAGCCGCAGCCTCTGCATTATGTCAGCTGGCAGGCACCCGGCACGGAAAAGCGCGATGCCGATCCCACCAG
>CAKZSF010000077.1 GCA_937920575.1 uncultured Sphingomonadaceae bacterium
GCGTCCCAGTAACGCGATAGCTGCGTGCGCAGCGCCTCTGGTTCTGTCAGCCATTTGCCAAGATGCCCGTCGCTGTACCCTGGCTCTCCCATGCGCATATTCTGGGCGAAGAACGCACCGTCTGCGAACAGTTTGATACGTTTGTCCAGGATCACCGTGTCGCTGGCAAACTTTTGCGCCTCTGCCATCCAAGCGTCCAGATCGTCGACATGATCAAGCTCTGCCGCCATTGGCATCAGCATGGTGCGCGCATGTGTCTGGCTATGGCCGAAGGCGCGGGCAATCAAAGCAGCCTCTGTGTTGAATCTTGCAAAAATCCCGGTCGCCATATCAGCCGCCGTTGTTACGCCGCGCTGCTGCATCATCGATTGGAGGTGTCCGAAACCGATTTCCAGCTTGGCTGGGGCGAGCAGCGTGGGTTGAAGCTTCGCAATCGCAACTTGCAAGGCGGTTTCCGAGAAGATGCCGCGTTCAAAATCGGCGTGCTCTTCTTTTGCGCCGCCTGCTTTCACCGCTTCGAAGAATGCAGTCTTGTCATTGAGACCCATCCATTCCAACGCCCGTGTGTTGGCATAGATATCGTGAAAACTGCGTTGCCAGACGAACACCGGCCGTCTCGATTCTATTTGGTCAAGAACGGTCCGATCCATGGGCCCATGAAACAGTTCATGGTGACCCCAAACGACAACAGGAATGCCGGCTGTTTGCGGGATGATCTGCGCCAAACGGCTGCGATAGGCGTCCTGTCCTGTGACTCCCGGCCAACTGCCGGTGGGAAGCTCCCAATCATCGGGCGCCAGGAACGGCACGTTGAGCATCACCGAAGCCTGCATTGGGTGCAAATGTGGTTCTACCAAACCGGGAAACAGGATTTTGTCAGCAAAGTCCTTGCGGACCACCGGCAATCTGCCCTGAGTCCAAGCCGACAACTCCTCGACAGAATTGGCCAGAGCAAGCACACGACCATTGTCCACCGCCATATATCTGGCGCTTGGCAAGGATCGCTCCATCGTGACGATCTTTTTCGCCTCAAAGATATTTATTGGCCGGTTTTTGATCCGCGAGCCTTGCATAACCGGCGCAGCAGCCAATCCTGCCAAAACCGTCCGACGGTCCGTTGTCAGCATTTGTCCCTCTCCCTCATGGTGCATGCTCACTGGTATTTGCGCTGGTATCAAGCATTTTTGCGAGACAGGCTTTGCGATCCGTCAATCTACGCCTACATGCGCGGACACTATGGCTCGCCCTAAACCTGATACATTCGACAAGCAGAAAGTTGTCGCGGACAATCGCCGGGCGAAGTTCGACTATTCGATCGAGGACAAATTCGAGGCGGGCCTGCAATTGCAAGGCACTGAGGTGAAGGGGCTGCGCAGTGGGCAGGGCTCGATCAAGGAGAGCTATGCCGAGGTGAAAGACGGTCAGGCTTGGCTGATCAACGCCAACATCCCTGAATTCAGCCACGGCAACCGGTTCAACCATGAACCCAAACGGCCCCGCAAATTGTTGCTGCATAAGCGCGAGATCGAACGGATGATCGGGGCGGTGGAACGCAAGGGTATGACGCTGGTACCGCTGTCGGTCTATTTTAATTCGAAGGGGCGCGCGAAAGTCGAACTCGGCCTTGCCAAAGGGCGCAAGGCGCAGGACAAGCGCGAATACATCAAGGATCGCGATTGGAAACGCGACAAGGCGCGGATCTTGCGCGAACGCAGCTGACCGCTTGCTTCGCAAAGCTGCGCGTGAGCACTGTCACGCAAATTTAAATTTCGCCTGTTACATATTCAGCCACTGGTTAAGTGGGATTTGCTACACATATCTACGCTCATGAACGTTTTGGCTCAATCTCGGGATACATCCCATTGCCTGCCGCATTGTAAGGGTGGAATGCGGCGGTGCGACCATGGTTGATTTCAGATCCAAGACTTTCGGGGCAGACCTGATCCGGAAATATATGCCGTCTCGCGAAGAGATGGCCAAGAACAAGTATCTCGCACCGATTGCGCACCGGTTTCTGTCGCCCGAATTGTGGCGGTTCACCCGGCGATCAGTGCCGCGTGGAGTGGCGCTCGGCCTCTTCTCTGCATTTATTGTGCCGGTTGGGCAGATATTCTTGGCGGCGTTTCTTGCGCTGCCCGCCAGAGCCAATGTTCCGTTGTCCGCGCTCGTCACGTTTGTGACGAACCCGTTTACATTGCCGTTTTGGATCCTCGTCGCGAACCGGGTCGGACGGTTTTTCCTGAAGTTAGATGAAGCTGCGGGTGGCATCGCTCAGGAAGAAGTGGCAAGTGGCAGATGGGATACAGTGATCGAGTGGCTCGGCCGGGTTGGTGAGACGCTGTTCGGTTTCGTTGTTTTGGCGATTGTGTCAGCAGCGATTGGGTATTTGGTCTCTAGTTTTGGTTGGCAATGGTGGATCGGTCACAAAAGACGCAAAATGTTGGCCAAGCGCAAGATGGTGATCTTGCCGAAGGTGCGCCCGGCGGATTGACGCGCCGACTGAGCGGAGCAAAAGAGCCCCGTTTCGGTCCGGTTCCTGACTCAGCAATAATCATCATCGCGTGGATCGCGAGCGTTGCACTCGTTTGGTACGCCAGTAAAAACCTGCTGGTCGTGCTCGCTTATGTTGGCGGGCTCGGTGTTTTGGGGACAGGCCTCGCGCTCTTGACCAATTCGGCAGAGGAGGGCTCTACCGAAGGTTTTTCAGAGCCGGATTGGTCGGTCACGAATGCCGCTCTCAGCTCGTCCGACAAAGGCATCGCGATTGCGGATCGTGCCAACCGGCTCAATTGCGCCAATCCAAACTTTGGCGAATGGTTTGGATTCAAAAACGCGCCGCCGAATATTGACTGCGATGCCGCATCCAGAGAACGGTTGGCCGTGGCCATACGCGAGGCATGGCGCGATGGCTCTGCACCT
>CAKZSF010000078.1 GCA_937920575.1 uncultured Sphingomonadaceae bacterium
CTTCGTCTGCGGTCTGCGCGGTGGCCGGAGCGACAACCAGCAAGCTGGCCATCATCGTACCGGTCAACAACGCACCCTTGGTAAAACGCTGAGACATTATTTTCCCCTTGGAATTGTGCCAAAATATGGCACGGATTGCGGTTACAGAGGCCCAAACGGACCTCCGAACTGTCCGCCGTCTATGGCAGAGGAATCAAACTCGCAACTTTTCGTAACATGGCGTTCACAAACAACGCCAAACTGTGGCATTTTTGAAACAGTTTGTTTGACGGCCGTTTGTGTGGCATTTGCCCGTGCGACACCGGAGGAAATACCAATGAAGAATGTTCTGTCTTCTCTCGCAGCGGCCGCATTGGTCCTCACGGCGACGCCAGCTGTCGCGCAGGCTGAAGTCAAGATCGACGATTCCGACCAGTTGGAGGCCTTGCGCTCTTGCAAGGACATTGCCGAGGATGCCGCGCGTCTCGCTTGCTATGATTCGGCAGCGGGCAAGCTTACCGAGGCAGTCGACAGCGGCGAAGTGCAAGTCGTCGACAAAGAGGATGTGAAAGAAGCGCGGCGCGGGTTGTTTGGCTTCTCACTGCCGAAAATCAAACTGTTTGGCAGCGATGGCGATGATGGAGAGCAGCTCGAAAAACTCGAATCCACGATCACGTCCGTCAGCCGAACGCGCGGTGGCTACGTCTTCCAGATCAAGGATGGCAACGCGACATGGCAAATCAAGAACGCCCCTATGCGCCTGCGCACGCCAAAAGCCGGCGACACAGTCGTGTTCAAGAAAGCCTCGTTCAACACCTACTTTATCCGCATAGACGGGCAGATCGGTGTGAAAGGCACACGCATCCGATAAATTGGCTGGAACTGCAGGGCTGAGCGCCCTCGGCTGGGCTTTACATCGGCCCCACAAACAGCAGCGGGTCCAGCCGCGTTGCGTTCCATTTCAGGCCCCAATGCAAATGCGGGCCAGTGGAGCGACCGGTGGAGCCGACATTGCCGATATATTGACCTTGCTTAACCGCCTCACCCTCGCTCACCGCGATTTTGGAGCTGTGCAAGAACGCGCTGTTGAGCCCTGCGCCATGGTCGATGATGATCAGATTGCCTTCCAGACTGAATCCGGTGCGGGCGAGCACAACCACGCCATCTGCGGGCGCTACGAATGGCACACCATTGCCGGGCGCGATATCGATGCCGGAATGATAGCTGCCCGGTTCACCCCGATAAATGCGTTGGCGGCCAAATTGGCCTGAAATACGCCCCTTCACCGGCCAGATGAAATCCTGCTGCCAGCCGGTTGCGCCGGTTACTTTTTCACGCGCACCTTTGATGGCAAGCCACTCCGGCTCGCGCTTCTTCCACCACGCCTCGCTCGATCCACCAGAGCGCTTGGCGACGTTCACCCGCTGAATGCTCCATTCGCGGGGTGAAATGGTGAGCGGCCGCGTTTCAACAGCACCATCGCTCAACTGTGCCGCCAATGTGGCGCTGCCCGTTGCATCGCGATCGAACGCCACGAAGAACCGCCCGTCAGGCGTCATCGGCACAGCTTTGCCATCGAGAGTGACGGACTGAGCGCCAGCCGGTGCCAGCCCACGCAGCCAGCCACCTTGAGTCAGCTCTCCGCGATAGGTGAACGTGTCGGGGCGAGACGGGTCCGCAACGGTTTGCATCGTTGGCGAAGCCTGCGCTTGCTCGGCCTCCTCGCTTGACGCGCTTGCCGCTTCTTCCGCAACTGTCGCTGTGGCCAGCGTTGGCAGAACTTCTGGCGGTACATCCTCTGCGGCAGGCACGCACGCCGAAGCGAGCAATCCCAGCGGCAGCAACCCGATAAAACGCATCATGCCTCGCCAAGCATCCGCTGGCTGGCGATGCTGGGGCTTGCATAGGCCTCCTGCCGCTCGACCGACCAGTAACGCAGGACCTCTAGCGGGATGGGCTCGCCTGTGACTGCGCAGCTCACAAAGCTGCCCGGGCGCATCACTCGGAAGGCATTGGGGCCATAGGTCAGCATGGCTTCTCGTTCATCTGTGTGCATCAACATATCAGTACCTTAGCGGTTCAATTCCCGCCAAACAAATCCTCTTGCGCTGGATTGGGGGCTTTTTTCGGTCTTGTGCGTTTTTGAGGCGCTTTCTTTGACGTCTGAGCAGGTGGAGCCGGTGGCGTATCGCCGTTGAGCGGCGCCACATCCAGCCCGCCATCGGCAAACCGAATAGTCATACTTGGCTGAACCGCGGCTTGATCGGTGCTTGTGATGGTTTTGCCGTCAGCATCAGTGACCCGCGCAAAGCCGCGTTTCAGGGGTTGCTCGGGATTAAGCTGTGGCAACACCCGCGCCATCGGGGCAAGCGCCTCGCGCCCCTTGCCCAATTGTGCCTGCAACAGCGCAGGCGTCAGCCCAGCCCGCTCCAGCCGCTCGCGCGCCCGTTCGACGCGGGTTTTGAGCAAGGGCGCAGAGAGCCGCGCGCTGTCAGAATACAGCGCCTCGCGCGCCTTGCTCGCCCGGTCTGCCAGCCCGCGCCGGTTGCGCTCGGCCAGCTCATCAAGCCGCTGTTGTTGCGGCGCAAGCAAGTTCGTTGCGGCCGGCAACCGCTGGACGCGCGCCTCCAGCCGTTCGCGGCCCAGCTCCAGAGGGCGCACCACACTGCGCCTTTGCCGCAGCGCGAGCTCGTCCAGAAATGCCGCCAGATCGCGCCGCACCGGCACCGCCATTTCCGCCGCAGCCGTGGGCGTGGGCGCGCGCAGATCAGCGGCGAAATCGCAAAGTGTGGTGTCGGTTTCATGGCCGACCGCGCTGATGACAGGGATCGGGCTTTCGGCAACCGCGCGGACCACGACTTCCTCGTTAAAGCCCCACAGATCCTCGATTGAGCCGCCACCCCGCGCAACAATCACCACATCGGGTCTGGGGATCGGGCCAATGTCGGGCAAAGCCCCGAACCCGCGCACCGCTGCGGCAACTTGCTCAGCCGCGCCTTGGCCCTGCACCAGCACAGGCCAAACCAAGACGTGGCTGGGGAAGCGATCCGCCAATCGGTGCAAAATATCACGGATCACCGCGCCCGTGGGCGAAGTCACCACGCCAATTGTGTGCGGCAGAAAGGGGGGCTTGCGCTTGCGGCCCTCGTCAAACAGACCCTCTGCCGCCAGCCGGGCGCGGGTTTTCTCCAGCAAGGCCAGCAGCGCGCCCTCGCCCGCCACTTCCATGCTGTCCATCACGATCTGGTATTTCGACCGCCCCGCATAGGTTGTCAGCTTGCCGGTCGCGACGACTTCGATGCCGTCTTCCGGCACGAATGCCAGCCGCGACGTGTTGCCGCGCCACATCACCCCGTCGATCACCGCCTTCTCGTCTTTCAGGCTGCAATAAAGATGGCCCGAGGCGGCCCGTTTCACGCCCGACAGTTCGCCGCGCAGCCGCACAAAACCAAACCGATCCTCCACCATCCGTTTTAAGGACGAGGAAATTTCGCTGATAGTCAGCGGCTCGGCGTTGTCGCCCGCGCGACCCTTCGCTACCAACCCAGACGATGCTGACGGATTATCAGGGGTTTGAGACATGAATATCCTTTTGCTGGGCGGCGGTGGTCGCGAACATGCACTGGCGTGGAAGCTGGCGCAATCCAGCCTGCTTGCACAAGACGGGGATAGGCTGTTTGCCGCGCCGGGCAACCCGGGAATTGCCGAATGCGCGGAATGCATCGCGCTGGACGCGAGCGATCATGCGGCGGTGGTGACGTTTTGTGCCGAGAACACAATCGGCCTGGTCGTGATCGGGCCGGAGGCTCCCTTGGTAGACGGTCTTGCGGACACTCTGCGCGACGCGGGCATACCCGTGTTCGGCCCCAGCAAAGCCGCCGCGCAGCTGGAAGGCAGCAAGGGCTTCACCAAGGACATGTGCAAGCGCGGCAATATTCCCACGGGCGATTATGTCCGCACGACATCGCTCGAGGAAGCGCTGGAGGCGCTGAAGAGCTTTACCGCGCCCTATGTCCTGAAGGCGGACGGCCTCGCTGCGGGCAAAGGCGTGGTGATCGCCGCGACAGAGGAAGAGGCGGTGAACGCGCTATCCGATATGTTTGGCGGCAAGTTCGGAGAAGCGGGCGCAGAAGTCGTGATCGAGGAATTTCTTGAAGGTGAGGAGGCGAGCTTCTTCGCCATCAGCGACGGGCAACACGTGGTCCCCTTCGGCACGGCGCAAGATCACAAGCGCGTCGGCGATGGCGACACCGGGCCAAACACCGGCGGCATGGGCGCATACTCGCCCGCCGCCGTGCTGACACCCGAATTGCAAGCCCAAGCGATGGCGGAGATCATCCTGCCCACCGTGCGCGTGATGGCCGATGATGGCATCCCCTATTCGGGTGTACTCTATGCCGGTTTGATGCTGACACCGAGCGGCCCGCAGTTGATCGAATACAATTGCCGCTTTGGCGATCCCGAATGCCAGGTGCTGATGGCGCTGTTGGAAGATGATCTGGGCGAGCTGATGCTCGATTGCGCAAACCAGACACTCGGCGGACGCGACGTGCCC
>CAKZSF010000079.1 GCA_937920575.1 uncultured Sphingomonadaceae bacterium
TCGGGCGTATCATCAGCAAAGGCAGTGTTGTGATCATCGTAAGAATCGTCAATCGGCGCGAGTTGGACGGGCGCTGAGCCGATCTCGGCAATGGCTTTCTCATCCAATCCCAGATGCTCGGCGATTTCGGCATCACTGGGCGCACGGCCCAATTGTCCAGCCAAGGCCTCGCGCGCGGCATCCACACGTTTGCGGCGGCGTGCCTTGCTGCGGCTATCGGGCATCAGCTTGCGGATCACATCATACATCGCGCCCTGCACGCGGATTTTGGCATAGGCAGCGAAGCCATCCTCGCCCGGCCCGGCATGTTTGCGAGCGCATTCGGTCAACGCGACATAGCCAACTTGCATCAAGTCTTCGACATCCAGCCCGTCCCGGCCCGCACCATAAATATGCCATGCGGATTTGCGCACCATCGGCACGAAGCGGCGCACGCGATCTTCCACCAATTCGGGTTGCGCATAGCCTTGAGCGGCCAAAAACGATGCGTGGTCATGCTTCATGCCAGGCTCTCCTGCGGTTGCATGCTTGTAAATTGCGCGGCGTCTGACGCATGGGTTGCGCTGCCGCCTGTGTTGTCGGGCAATGCCGCCTGCGATTGTTCTTCAGGCGCGCCAATCACACTCAGAACTTCTATCGGTTGATCCGCCGGAAGCTCACGGATCGACAGAACGAGGCAATCGGGTGCGCGGGTTTTGAGGAGATTGGCCAGCGCGCGCCGTGCCGGCGGTTGCACAATCAGGGCAATTTCACCCTTCGCGCTAAAGTCTCCGCTATGCTGCGTGATCAGCTCTGCCACCGCATCACCGATAGCTTTGGCGCAACCGGGTTCGATCAGCGGTTGGCCCGTCGCCGGATCCTGCATCCCGCCAATGATTGAGCCTTCCAGCTCCGCATCGAGCGTCGCCACGCTCAGCGTTTTTCCCGGCGGGCACACCCGCTCGATCAGCTTTGCGCCCAAATCCTCGCGCACATGATCCACCAGCGCATGGAAATCCTGCGTCTGTTGCAAGGCCAGCGCGATGCTGGACAGCAGCGGATGCGGGTGACTGAGTACGAATCCGTCCGCGATCAACGCACGCAGCAGGCGAGTAACGGCGGCAAGCCCCAACGGCTCAGGATAGATCGCCTCGACCAATCCGGGTGCCTTCTCGCTAACCGCGTCAAGGATCGCACGGACCTCTTCTGGGCCGAGCAAATGCTCCGCCTTGGCGGTCAAAACCTGATTGAGCTGCGTTGCGATGACGGTCGCCGGGTCAACAGTGAGAAACCCCTCCGCAATGGCGCGGTCGCGGTCGTTGGGTTTGATCCACAACGCCGGACAGCCAAAGCTGGGATCAATGGTTGTCTCGCCTTGGAGCAAATGCCCCTCGCGCACATCGCCCGCATCAATCGCGAGCAGACCATTGGCGCGCACATCGCCCTCGGCAAGACACGCACCACCCACCATCAAGCGATAGGAATTGGCCTCCAGATCGAGCGAGTCGCGGATGCGGAATTGCGGCACGACAAAGCCAAACTGTTTGGAGATTTGCCGGCGCACGCCGGTGACCCGCGTGAGCAAGGGCGAGTCCTGTTGCCCCTCCACCAGTTTGACGAGGCCAAAGCCCAGTTCGATTGTGACCAGCGTTTGATCGCTGACTTCATCGATATCGATAATGCTGGGATCGAGCGGAGGTGCCGCTTCCTCTGGCGCATTCTCGATCCGGTCGAGGCGCTTGCGCAAGAACCAGAAGAGCCAGAACGCGCCAGCCGCGGCAGGGACAAAGGCGGTTTGTGGCATCGCTGGAATCAGGCTGATCGCGCCCAGCACAATCGCCACCGGCAACCAGCTGCGCTGATCGGAGAATTGCCGCCCGATTTGCCCGACCAGATCATTCTGATCGGTCACACGAGTGACAATCGCGGCGGCGGCAATCGAGAGCAGCAGCGCCGGAACTTGCGCCACCAGCGCATCGCCGACAGCCAGCGTGACATAGCGTTCGGCGGCTTCGGCGGCGTTCAATCCATGCGTGATCATGCCCAGCGCAAAGCCTGCAATCAGGTTCACGCCCAGGATCAGCAAAGCGGCAATCGCATCGCCTTTGACGAATTTGGAGGCGCCATCCATGGCCCCGTAAAAATCCGCTTCGGTCGAGACTTCTGCGCGCCGTGCTTTCGCCTCATCGGCGGTCATCAGACCAGCCGCGATATCGGCATCAATCGCCATTTGCTTGCCCGGCAAGGCATCCAGTGTGAAACGGGCGGAGACTTCGGACACTCGCCCTGCCCCTTTGGTGATCACGACCATGTTGATGATCAGTAGGATCACGAAGACGAACAGGCCAACCGCGAAATTGCCGCCCACCAGAAACGCGCCGAAGCTCTCAATCACCTCGCCCGCAGAGCCGGAACCCTGATGGCCGTTGACCAGCACAATCCGGGTCGACGCCACATTGAGCGCGAGCCGCAGGAGCGTTGCAAACAGTAGGACAGTCGGGAAAACAGAGAAATCGAGGGGTTTGGTCGCATTCAGCGCCGCCATCAGGATCGCGATGGAAAAAGCGATGTTGAGCACAAAGAATGCATCCAGCATCAAGGTCGGGATCGGCAGGACCATCAGCGTGATCAGCGTCAGAATGCCGACGGGCAAAGCCAGCGAAACCGGATCAAAGCGCTGAAAAAGAGCTTTCTGGCGGCTCACAGATCAAATGCCTTCAACTTGGCATAGGCCTCGCGCACATGGCCGGGCATGCTGGGGCTGTCACCGCCACTTGCGGCGGCGAAGGTCTGCTCCAACATCGATGCCATGGAGGGGCGCGGGGGCAGCCCGCCGTCGCCAAACCCGCCCCGACCAGACAGGCCAGAAAACGGTGCGGGCGTTTTTGCAGTGGACGGATGAGCAGTGCTGTTTGATGCCACTGTTCCGACGGGCAATGCCGCCGTCGGGCCAGTTGGGATAATGGGTGTCGTCGGCGCTGCGCCATCCGCGCCCGCTCTCGCCATTTTGCCACGGATCAATTGCATCACGCCGTCCAGCGATCGTGCTGCGCCGGACCGCTCATAGAATATCGAGCGGTTGGCCTTAGCCGCCTTGGGCATCAACGCGGCGGCGGATTGATCCGGATTGGCGGCCATGCGTGACAAGAAATTGCTCGCCCCGCCCGCGCCCAGAAAATGCGCGAGATAGAGTTCGGCGGAGTCTGGCTCACGACCCAGAACCGATTGCAGCACTTGCGCGTTGTCCTGCGCCAAAGCACCCGCCATCAGCGCGGACACTTGCGGGTCGTAGCGCATCGCAAGGATCGCCTCGCGCGTTGCCGGATGGCCAACTTTGGCCCGGCCGCCGCTTATATGGATGGCATCAGCGGCCTCATCCATGCCGAAGTTCGCGCCGTGCCGATCAAGCGTTTGCAGCCACGTGCTGTCAATGAATTGATAGAGCCCAGTGGCGCTGGAAGTGGGCGCGCGGGCATTGGGGTTGAAGCTGGACTCCAGCTTGGCCTGAGCGACCAAATAGGAGAAATCGACACCCGTCCGCTCTGCCGCATGCGCAATCGCATCGCGCACACGCGCATCGCGGCTGCCAGCGGCGTGGGCCGTGGTGGCGCCAATCGGAGCAAGGCCTTCTGGCGCGCTCACCGGTCGGATGTTTCTTCTGCGAACATTGCAGAGGATCATCAGCAAGGGGCGTGCCAGCCGCCCCGGAATTCGGGCGCTTGCGTAGTCTTACTTAGGCGCGCCGCGCTGCGGGTGATTGATACAAGCCCGGTCGTCCAGTCAGCGCATCCAGCCGCGCGGCGACATTGGCTGCCAACAGGTTGCGAATTTGCCGATTGACCTCGTTCTTCTGCTTGGCGGCTCGGATCAGGCCAAGGCACTCATCATTGAGCCCGTCAGCCGAGAGCATGCCCACATCCTCGCACAGTGCCAGCTTGGTGTTGCTGGCCATGCTCAACGCATCCAGATCAAGCGCGGCAAGCGCTTGCCGTTCGCTATCGAGCGCGGCAATCATTTGCCGCAGACTGACTTCAACATTTGTGGAAACGGTCATTGTGGTGTGCTCAGCATAAGGCGGGCGGCAATCATCGCATCGGCGATTTTGGATGGAACCAGCGGATAGCTGCCATCTTTCAAGGCCTCACGGATTTCGCTCACGCGGTCTGTATCAATTGGTGGAGATCCAGCCGAAACGGTTCCGCGAGTCTCGACCGAAACTCCAGCGCCGGGCGCGGCGTCGCTCTTGGCCGGATGGCGCGCGCTATCATTCAGCGACTTGCCGTCTGGCCCTGCTCCGCGAACGGGCTGCAAATTGCCAATTTTCGATACATCCGAGATGGACATGATCATTGCTCCTGGTTCTATCAGCAATTCCTAGAACGACCCATTGCAGGGACAATTAAGGGGAATGCGCAAAAATTGTCGCCTAGGTGTTTACCTCAGGGTTACTTCAACGAGCCCGGGATCGACGATTTTGGCCTTCAGCGTTTCCTTGCTGCGAAACGGCTTCACACGGATCCAATCCCCCACACGGCCCGCTTCCATCGCTTCTCCGGGTTGCGAGACGGCAAAGCCGTTTCCGCGCACTGCGATGGTTACCGCCTGACCGCGTTTGACTTGGGGTTTAGTCGGGGCTTGCGATGCTGAGGACTCTTTTTGAACCGGCACAAACATGCGCCACCCGCCAAGATCAGGGCATTCCACCAACACCATATCACGGCGCGCATTGCGCCATGTCAGCGCCAGTGGGCCGCGGCATTGGGCCAAGCGCACACGGCGGTCTACCGCAGTCCGTGCGCCACCGGCCCGTCCGGTCGAGACGCCGGTGAACTCCGCCACCGCGCGATCAATCGCTGTGCTGCTATGCCACGGGACAGACTGCGCCATCAAAGGCGCGCTCAAGACAACCCCTGCGCCTACGGCGAGGGACAGAAGGGCAGATTTTGGCATGTCACAATAGCTC
>CAKZSF010000080.1 GCA_937920575.1 uncultured Sphingomonadaceae bacterium
CGCGTAGAAGATATCAGGCGCGCTGAAGCTGCCGAACAGGAACGGGCCGCCTTGGCCAAACCGCGCGCGCGCTTCTGCCCACAGGCCCAGAATGCGCAATATATCCGCCTTGCACTCTTCGCTGATCATGTGGCCTTCGATCCGGCGGCGGACATTCATCGGACATTCGCGGCGCAGCGCCATATAGCTGGAGTGCATTTCAGCCACGAGCGCCCGCGCCATGCCGCGCGCAGCAGGATCTTTGGGCCAAAAGCGATCTGCACCGACCTTGTCGCCCAGATATTCCATGATCGCGAGACTGTCCCACACGACGATATCGTCATCGTCCCATAGCACGGGGACTTTGCCAGCCGACGGCTGAAACTCGCCATCCTGCTGCTTCGTGCGCTCCCACTCTTCGCCCGAAATATTGACCGTCAGTTCTTCGAACGAGAGCCCTGATTGTTTGCAGGCGAGCCAGCCGCGCAGCGACCAGCTGGAATAGTTCTTGTTGCCGATAATGATTTTCATGCCGTGTGCCCCGGATTGTCTGCCGGTGCCAGCCCTATGCGTTCAGGCAATGGCTGTCGAGACTGAATGAACTACAGCTCGGCATCCGCCAGCACAGCGGCGCGCAATTCCTCTATCCCCATGCCTTTTTCGGCACTGGTCACATGCAGCACGGGGAAGGCGGCGGGGTGCTTTTTCGCCTCGGCTGCAACTTTCTCGGTCACTTCGGCCAGCGCGCTCGCTTTGATCTTATCGGCTTTGGTCAGCACCACGCGATAGCCGACGGCGGCCTCGTCGAGCATTTTCATCATCTCGCGATCGACATCTTTCAGTCCGTGACGAGAATCAACCAGCACCAATGTGCGGTTAAGGACAGCACGACCGCGCAAGAAGCTCTTCACCAGCTTCTTCCATTTCTCGACCACTTTGGGCGGAGCCTTGGCGAAACCGTAACCCGGCATATCGACCAGCCGGAATTGCGTAGGATCACCGACTTCAAAGAAGTTCAGCTCTTGCGTCCGGCCGGGCGTGACCGAGGCACGGGCAATGCTTTTGCGGCCCGTGATCGCGTTCAACAGTGTGCTTTTGCCGACATTGCTGCGCCCGCAAAAGGCGATTTCCGGCACCGTCGGGTCGGGCAGAAATTTCAGCTGTGGCGCGGATAGCAGGAAATCGACCCGGCCCGAGAACAACTTGCCGGCCCGACGCGCAAGCTCGGCCTGTTGTTGCTCATCCATAGGTCTAGCCCTTGGCCTCTTTGGACTTTTCGCGTTCTTGCTCTTTGGCTTTATCCGCCTTGTCTTTTTCCGCCTGCGCTTTCAGCGCTGGATCGCGCGAATACAGGAACTTTTGCTGTGCGAGCGTCAGCACGTTGTTGGTAATCCAGTACAGCAGCAGACCTGCCGCAAACGGCGCCATCACGAACATCAGCAACCACGGCATAATCGCGAAGACCTGCTGCTGGATCGGGTCAGTGGGAGCCGGGTTCAATTTGAACTGCAACCACATCGACGCGCCCAGCATCACTGCCAGCACGCCGACGCCCAGGAAGGACGGGACGTCAAACGGCAGCAAGCCAAACAGGTTGAGGATGGTCGCCGGATCGGGCGCGGACAGATCCTTGATCCACAGCGCGAAGGGCTGATGCCGCATCTCGATAGAGAGCATCAGGACTTTATAAAGCGCGAAGAAGATCGGAATTTGCAGCAAGGTTGGCAAACAACCTGCCAGCGGGTTCACGCCTTCTTTCTTGTACAGCGCCATCATTTCCTGCTGCAGCTTGGGCTTATCTTCTTTGTAGCGATCCTGCAGCGCCTTCACCTTGGGCTGCACCGCGCGCATCCCGGCAAAGCTCTTGAACTGTTTCTGCGCAATCGGGAACAACACGATCCGCACGAGCAGTGTCAGCAGCATGATCGCGACACCGAAATTGCCGAAGAAGGCGAACAATTGCTTGAGCAACCACAGCATCGGCTTCTCGATGAAACCAAACCAGCCCCAATCGATGGCGTTGCCAAATTGCGGGATCCCATTCGCCTGATATTCAGCGAGCAGCTCGCTTTCCTTGGCTCCCGCAAACAGCTGCGTGCTGCGCGAAACCTGTTTGCCTGCCGGAACGGTGACAGTCTCGTAAATCACATCAGCGCGGAAAATTTCGTTGCCGAGACTGCGGTAATCGGCCTGCGCCTTGGTGCCGGTGTCGGGGATCAAGGCAGACAGCCAGTACTTGTCGGTAAAGCCAATCCAGTTGGCGTTGCCCGAAGGCGTAACGCGGCCATTCTCAGCCTCTGCCACATCGTCAAAATCCCAGCCGAAATCGACGGCTTCATCAAATGCGCCGATCGGGCCAGAATGGATAATCCAATTGCTGTCATCCACGCCTTTGGACGTGCGGTTGAGCGAGGCAAACGGCTGAATCGCGATGCTGCCTTCACCGGTGTTGGCCACCGTCTGCTTGGCCGAAATCATGTAATGCTCATCAACAGTCAGCTCGACTGTGAAGCGTTGCCCCTCGCCATTGTCCCAGCTCAGCGTCACTGGATTCTCCGGAGCCAGCGGGCCGCCCGAGGTCTGCCACACTGTTTCGGGCGTAGGCGTTTTCACGCCGTCGCCGACAAAGCCGAACTGCGCGAAATGCTGCTCTTCCGTGCCGGATTTGGCGAATATCCGCACTGGATCACTGTCTTTCGCCAATTCTTCACGATGCGGTTTCAGCACCACATCATCGATCCGCGCACCCATCGGGTTGATCGATCCCGCCAGTTCGGGCGCATCAATTGCGACGGGATCAGGCGCGGCGACAGTTGGTGCCGCTTCGTCAGCGGCCGGTCCAGCGGCTGCCTCGTCACTCGCCGCGTCAATATCCGACCCGCCAGAGCGGCGCACATCCGAATTGGCCTCTGTCGCGGCCGTATCTGCGCTCGCCAAGGCATCAGGCGCGGTTTCCTCCGTCCCTTCGGGCGTTTCCGGTTGCGGATAGATCCGCTGCATGACGAAGTCCCAGCCGATAATCAGCAGGAAGCTCAAAGCGACGGCAAGAAGTAGATTACGCTGGTTGCTCACGTGGGAAACTCGATTTCAAGGAAGAGGATCGGGTGAATTATCCGCCTAGATAGGGATTATGGGAGCGGATCATAGCCCTGACCGCCCCACGGGTGGCAGCGCATTAGCCGCTTCGCAGCAATCCATCCACCCTTGATCGCACCATATTTGGTGAGAGCCTGAATCGCGTATTCGCTGCAAGACGGTGCGTAGCGGCAGGTGGGCGGCAGAATCCGGCTTGGGCCCCATTGCCACAGCCGAGCGATAAAGATGAAAAT
>CAKZSF010000081.1 GCA_937920575.1 uncultured Sphingomonadaceae bacterium
GCCTCTGGACGAGGTCGAACCTGCCGCTGAAATCGTCAAACGCTTTAGCACGGGCGCCATGAGCCTTGGTTCGATCAGCCATGAGGCGCATTCGACCATGGCGATTGCAATGAACCGCATGGGTGGCCGCTCCAACACCGGTGAAGGTGGCGAGGAACCGTTCCGTTTCACCCCGCTCGAAAACGGCGATTCGATGCGCAGCCGCATCAAGCAGGTCGCCTCTGGTCGCTTTGGCGTGACGACCCAGTATCTGGTCAACTCGGACGATATCCAGATCAAGATGGCGCAAGGCGCAAAGCCCGGCGAAGGCGGGCAACTGCCCGGCCACAAGGTCGACAAACGTATCGGCAAGGTGCGCCACTCAACGCCGGGCGTGGGCCTCATCTCACCGCCACCGCACCATGATATTTACTCGATCGAGGATCTCGCGCAGCTGATCCACGATCTGAAGAACACCAACCCGGTTGCACGGATTTCGGTAAAGCTTGTTTCCGAAGTGGGTGTAGGCACGGTTGCTGCGGGTGTCTCCAAGGCACGCGCGGACCACGTTACGATCTCTGGCTACGAAGGCGGTACGGGTGCTTCACCTCTGACCTCGCTAACGCACGCTGGTAGCCCGTGGGAAATCGGCCTGGCTGAAACGCAACAAACGCTGCTGATGAACGATCTGCGCAGCCGTATTGCGGTCCAAGTGGATGGCGGCCTTCGCACAGGTCGTGACGTTGCCATCGGCGCGTTGCTGGGTGCAGATGAATTCGGCTTCTCCACCGCGCCGTTGATCGCCGCAGGCTGCATTATGATGCGCAAGTGCCACCTGAACACGTGCCCGGTGGGTGTCGCGACGCAAGATCCAGAATTGCGCAAGCGCTTCACAGGTCAGCCCGAACATGTGATCAACTACTTCTTCTTCGTCGCGGAAGAACTGCGCCACATTATGGCGGAGATGGGCTTCCGCACGTTGGATGAAATGATTGGCCGCGTGGACCGCCTCGATATGCGCGACGCGCTCAACCACTGGAAGGCGCAAGGTGTGAACCTAGGCAAATTGCTGCATCAGGTTCCGCTGGCTGAGGACAAGCGCCTGTTCAACACAGGAACGCAGGATCATGGGCTGGAAAACGCGCTCGACAATGATCTGATCGCGGCAAGCAAGGATGCGTTAGGCAGCGGCAAAGCGGTCGTGATTGACCGCGAGATCCGCAATGTGAACCGCACCGTCGGTACAATGCTGTCAGGTGAAATCGCCAAGGCTCATGGGCATGAAGGCCTCGCACCCGACACGATCCGCATCAATTTGACCGGCGTGGCGGGGCAAAGCTTCGGCGCATGGCTTGCGCATGGCGTGACGCTGGACCTGGTCGGCGATGCCAATGACTATGTCGGCAAGGGCATGTCAGGCGGCCGCATCATCGTGCGCCAGCCTGAAAATGCGCCGCGCGACCCGAGCGAGAACATCATTGTTGGCAACACCTTGCTGTATGGTGCGATTGCGGGTGAGGCTTACTTCCACGGCGTGGCAGGTGAACGCTTTGCAGTGCGCAATTCGGGCGCCATCGCGGTGGTCGAGGGCGCGGGTGATCACGCCTGCGAATATATGACCGGCGGCGTTGTGTGCGTGCTGGGTGATACGGGCCGCAATTTTGCAGCCGGGATGAGCGGCGGCATCGCCTATGTTTATGACCCGGATGGCAGCTTTGCCTCACGCTGCAACATGGCGCAGGTCGAATTGCAGGATATCAGCGCAGAACCCGATACCGAAGACGGAGCAGGACGCCCGCAGCAACGCGGCACCGGCGTGCACGATTTCGGGATTGGCGATCCGCTCTATCACGATGCAGAGCGGCTGCGCGTATTGGTGGAACGCCACATGCTGCACACCGGTAGTGCGAAGGCCGCAGCTCTGTTGAACGATTGGGCTGCAAGCCTGCGCAAATTCGTGAAAGTGATGCCAACCGATTATGCACGCGCGCTCAAACAGCTTGAAGCAGAGCGTGATGAAGCGGCCAAGGTCGCGGCGGAATAGAGACAATAGGACGTATTTGAGATGGGCAAGGAAACCGGGTTCCTCGAGCTTGATCGCGAAGATCGCGACTATATCGATCCGCAAAGCAGACTGCGCAATTACAAGGAATTTGTGATTCCGCCGGCTGAGGAAAAGCTGCAGGCACAGGCCAGCCGCTGCATGAATTGCGGCATCCCCTATTGCCACAATGGGTGCCCGGTGAACAACATCATCCCGGACTGGAACCATCTGGTTTATGAAGGCGATTGGCGCAACGCACTGGACGTGCTGCATTCAACCAACAACTTCCCCGAATTCACCGGCCGCATCTGCCCCGCCCCATGCGAAGCAAGCTGCACGCTCAACATCGAAGACCAGCCGGTCACGATCAAAAGCATTGAATGCGCGATTGTCGACAAGGGATGGGAAGAAGGCTGGATCACGCCGCAAGTGCCCGAGAAAAGCACCGGCAAATCGGTTGCAGTCGTCGGCTCCGGCCCGGCAGGCATGGCTTGCGCTCAGCAACTGGTGCGCGCTGGCCATTCAGTGACCCTGTTTGAGAAGAACGACCGTGTCGGCGGATTGCTCCGCTATGGCATTCCCGACTTCAAAATGGAGAAGCACCTGATCAATCGCCGCTGCGTGCAAATGGAGGCCGAAGGCGTAACCTTCCGCACCAGCACCGAAGTGGGCGTCGATGTCTCGGTGGCTTCGCTCAAAGAGAATTTTGATGCAGTTGTCATGTCCGGCGGAGCCGAGCGCCCTCGCCCGCTGGAAATTCCCGGTGCAGAGCTGCCCGGCGTGCGACTGGCGATGGAATTCCTGACTCAACAGAACAAGCGCAATGCAGGCGACGATGAAACACGCGCTGCCCCGCGCGGCACTTTGACCGCGACTGGCAAGCATGTCGTCGTCATCGGCGGCGGCGATACAGGCAGCGACTGTGTCGGCACATCAAACCGCCAAGGCGCGGCAAGCGTTACGCAGCTGGAAATTATGCCGCAGCCGCCAGAGAAGGAAGACAAGGCGCTGACCTGGCCCGATTGGCCGCTGAAACTGCGCACTTCCTCCAGCCACGAGGAAGGCGTCGAACGCGACTGGGCTGTGCTGACCAAACGCGTGATCGGCGAAGACGGCGAAGTCACCGGTCTGGAATGTGTCCGGATCGAGTGGAAAGACGGAAAAATGAACGAGATCGAAGGCAGCGAGTTTACGCTCAAAGCCGACCTGATCCTGCTCGCGATGGGCTTCCTCGGCCCGCTCAAAACCGGCTTTGTCGATCAGTCTGGCGTTGATCTGGACCAGCGCGGCAATGTCTTTGCCGACACGTTCAGCTACAAGACCAGCGACGAGAAAATCTGGGCTTGCGGTGATATGCGGCGCGGCCAATCGCTGGTCGTATGGGCGATCCGCGAAGGCCGCCAATGCGCAGCCAGCGTGGACGAAGCGCTGATGGGTGCGACTGAACTGCCGAGGTAAATTCAATTTAGTTTCGGTCATTCAACATAAGGGAATCCCAATGCCATCATCACTGCCAGTGACAATCGGACGGGTTCTCCTCGGACTGTATTTTTTGCTTCCCGGCCTCTCGAAGATTGCCGGATCAGCCGATACGATCGCCTATATGCAGGGGCATGATATCCCGTTCGCGGTGCCGTTGATGTGGTTCTCGTCAATCGTGAATATTGTGGGTGGCTTGCTCCTGATCACCGGTCGCCACGTCAAACTCGTCGCCTATGGCTTTGTCGTTTATATTCTGCTGGTCAATTTCATGCTCCACGACTTCTGGACCATGGAGGGCGATGGCGTCAGACACGAAACGCAAAACTTCGTCAAAAACCTCGGCATTCTGGCGGGTCTGCTGGTGCTGGCGGGAACCGCGACGGCTCGTAAGCTCTCGATCTCGAATTGGTGGCGCAGCGATAAAGCTGTTGGGGGTGGGATGCCACGTTGAAGGCAGGCGACATAGCCATGGACGTGCTGGTCGCCATATTTGTCGGCTTGCTTATCGCGGTGACCCTGTTCGGGTCGATGGTGCTGGCTTGGGCGGGGCCTGTTGTTTTTGCGCTTGGCACAACAATCGGATTGGCGGTTAGCGGCGCGGCGACAATTGGCGCGTTTCTTAAAGCGCGCACCGTTGTAGGCCGAGTGGTGACAATTATTGCAGTAGCGATCCCGACCTTGGGATTGGGATGGCTATGGGTGCAGTTCGTTTGGGCTATTTTGTCGAGTTAGCACCTACGGTTCGATCCGGAAGCCAGAGCCCCTACATTGATACCCCCCTGTTTGTCATTCCCGCGAAAGCGGGAACCCAGTCAGCTCAACGGCTCAAACCCGAAATCTTCTGCAAGATCTCGCCAACTGGCATTATCCTTCTCGATCAACTCTAACTTCCATGCCCTTCGCCATTTCTTGATCCGCTTCTCGCGCAAAATGGCTGGTTCAATCTCGTCATAGCACTCGTACCAAACCAAACGACGTACACCATATTTCTTGGAAAAGCCGTCAAAAATTCCCTGCCGATGCTGCTGAATGCGCTGCACAAGATGTGTTGTCACACCAAGATACAGGGTGCCATTCCGCTTCGAACAAAGAAGATAAACAGTTGGTGCGAATTCTGGCCGCTTCAATGTACCTCCCCTAGGTTCCCGCTTTCGCGGGAATGACACTGGAGAGATGGCGCTGCTAGTTAAGGAATGGAAACCGTACTACGCCTGCTTACTTCCCCGCGCCTGAACCGCCGCGCGCCTCGCCTCAACCTCCTCTGGCGAAACTTGCGAATTGGCGGCGGATGACAGCTTGTGTTCAATCGCAAGTCCCTCGCCAAAGCTCGCCGCATAGCCATCATTGATCAGCTTCTTATACGTCGCAAGAAACGCCGGATCGATACCCGCCATATCGCTGGCTAGCTGGCGCGCGAGCGGTAGCAATTCCTCCGGCTCCACCACTTGGTTTACCAGGCCCCACGCAAGCGCTTGTTCGGCGCTGAGGAAATTGCCGGTAAAGCTCACTTCTTTTGCGCGGCTGATCCCGATTATCCGGCTCAGTTTTTGCGAGAGGCCCCAGCCGGGTACAATGCCGACGCGCGCATGCGTATCGGCAAAGCGCGCATTAGTGCTGGCAACCAACACATCGCAGGCGAGCGCGACTTCGAAGCCACCTGTGATCGCCACCCCGTTGATCGCACCGATCACAGGTTTGCGGCAGACTTCGATGGCTTTGACCGGGTTCTCATCCGCACCTTCGGCATTGGCCGCACCCAGCGCGCCTTCGGTCGAGCCCAGCTCTTTCAGATCCAGCCCGGCGGTGAAAGCCCGCTCGCCCGCACCGGTCAGGATCACCGCGCGCACATCATCATCGGCATCAACCGCGCACATCACCTCGTATAGCTGCTTGCGCAGTGCCATCGACAGCGCGTTCATCGCTTCGGGTCGGTTGAGCGTCACCGTCGCAATGCCTTCGCTCACATCGAGCTGCACCAAATCCGTCATCATCTATTCCTTTCCGCCTGCGCACTTCACGCAAGTTGCCACACTGGGATCGTGCAGCAATCGCGCCTCGGCAATTTCTTCACCGCAAGCAAGGCAATAGCCCCACTCGCCCTCGTCCAACCGCGCAAGCGCCGCCTTTATTCGCGTGCGTTCGCCCTGACGGCGGCGCTCGGTGGCTTGCGCCATCGCCTGCTGTTGCATCGCGTCCATTCGGCTGATCCGC
>CAKZSF010000082.1 GCA_937920575.1 uncultured Sphingomonadaceae bacterium
CCAGTTCATGGCCAGCGGGCGTATTGATTGCGATGTTCTGTGTTGGCATTTTTGACTCCCTACAGTCTGCGCAGGTCAACGCCTGCAATCTGTTGTTCGTTGGAACCGGCCATTTGGTTGCACAGCCCATCTGATCGCCGAACAAAGCTGCCTTGGCTTTCCCCAGGGCACACGGTACGCTCCCGCAATACCACAAGTTCGGAGAATGCCCTGTGCGCTTTTTGATCCCCCTTTCGCTTGCACTTTGCAGCCTTGCGACCCCTGCGACCGCTCAGGAAACAGAACAGTCCGATGTCGCTGTTTCGGAAACACTTGAACAACGCGGCGAGGATGTGGTCGCTTGGCTCAAAGGAGAAAAAGCCGCTTCCGAGATTTTTGCGCCGGGTTTCCTCGCGCAAGTTCCAGAGCCGCAGCTCAACGCAATCAATGCGCAGTTGCAGGCGCAATATGGCGCAATCGAGGGTGTTGAAATCATAACGCCGAACAGTTCCCTTAGCGGTGAAATCGTGCTTCGCTTCGAGAAGGCGCTTGGTAAGGGGCCGATATCCCTCGCCCCAGACACTCCGCACCTGATCGGCACGCTGCTGCTCCGGTCGTTCGAACCTGTTGGTGAAGACAGCGTGCAGAAAATCTCTGCTGATCTGGCTGCTTTGCCCGGGAGCGCGAGCGCCTATTTTGGCCCAGTCGACGGGTCAGACCCGGTGTTTGCCCACAACACTCAGGAACACTTCGCTATTGGTTCAACGTTCAAACTCTATGTCCTGTCTGCTCTTGCGCAATCGGTGGAAGCTGGAGAACGGAATTGGAGTGACGTCGCACCGCTATCCGTCAAGAGTTTCCCCAGCGGCAGGATGCAGGACTGGCCACAAGGCGCACCGGCAACGCTGCAGACTTATGCAACCATGATGATCTCGATCAGTGACAACACCGCGACCGATCAATTGATGGCGGTGCTTGGCCGCGAGGCGGTCGAGTCCGAAGTTACCCGGATCGGGCACAGTGCGCCCGCCAAAACTCTCCCGTTTCTGACCACTCGAGAAATGTTCTTGATGAAGGGTGGCGACAAGGAACGTTTGGCACGCTTTGCTGCTGCCGACGATGCCGAGCAGGCGGAAATCCTCTCCACCGTGAAAGACAGCGACGCAACTTTGGACGAGTTAATGCGCACGTTCACCGGAGGGCCAACCGCCATCGACGTGGAGTGGCTTGCCAGTATGGATGACCTGCGCGGCTTGCTTGGCACACTTGCGACTTTTCAGGATGACACCGCCCGCAAGGTCATGGCTGTGAACACATCTATGTCTGATGATGAACGGGCAAAATGGGACTATGTCGGCTACAAGGGTGGTTCGGAGCCCGGCGTGCTCAATCTTACCTGGCTGTTGCAGGACAAAGCACAGCAATGGCACATGCTATCGCTCAGCTGGAACAATCCCGAAGAGCCCGTGGATGAAGGGGCCCTGCAATTGATTTCGCAGCGCATCCTCGCATTGCCTCGCTAATTCCGATTCTTGGGTAGCTAGCAAATAAGGCAGCCGTAACGGCCTTGCCCTTTGCGTGGGCGGAAACTACCCCACGTTTCAAATGACAATCGATTTTTGAGGACTGTGCATGACCGACCAGCGTTTTGAGGGAACCAAGAATTACGTCGCTACCGACGATTTGAAAGTGGCGGTGAATGCGGCGGTCACATTGCGCCGACCTCTGCTGGTTAAGGGCGAGCCGGGCACCGGTAAAACCGTTCTGGCTGCCGAAGTTGCCAAATCACTCGGCGCGCCGCTGATCGAATGGAATGTGAAATCGACCACCAAGGCGCAACAAGGCCTGTATGAATATGACGCCGTTGCACGCCTGCGCGATGGCCAGTTGGGTGACGAGCGCGTTCACGACATTTCGAACTACATCAAGAAGGGCAAATTGTGGGAAGCTTTTACCGCGCCCGAACTGCCCGTGTTGCTGATTGACGAGATCGACAAAGCGGACATCGAATTTCCCAACGATCTGCTGCAAGAGCTCGATCGCATGAGCTTCGACGTGTATGAAACGCACGAAACGATCACAGCGGCGGAACGCCCGATTGTGATCATCACGTCGAACAATGAGAAGGAGCTGCCCGACGCGTTCCTGCGCCGTTGCTTCTTCCACTACATCAAATTCCCAGATCGCGAGACGATGCAATCGATCATCGATGTGCATTATCCCGACATCCAGAAAACACTGGTGAAGAAGGCAATGGATATCTTCTACGAGCTGCGTGAAGTGCCCGGCCTTAAGAAGAAGCCCAGCACCAGCGAGCTGCTCGATTGGCTGAAGCTGCTGATGAACGAGGATATGCCGCTCGAAACGCTGCAAGACAGCAATCCGAACAACGCGATCCCGCCCCTACACGGCGCGCTGCTCAAGAACGAGCAGGATGTGATGATGTTCGAACGGCTCGCTTTCATGGCACGACGCAATACGTAAACAATGATCCGAGTAAGCGCCTATATGGCCGTAATCTACGGCATAGGGCTGGCAGGCTTTGAAACGCTCGTTAACTGGGGCCAATGGCAATGGTGGCCTTGGTGGTTGGTTGACTATGTCGCGGCTGCGCTGTTGTTTGCTGGCGGTTTCTTGGCCCTTAGCGGCAAGCCATTGGGGCGATCTCTGCTAAACACCGGCTGGGGCTTTGCACTTGGCATGATGTGGATGTCATTGGCGAGCAACATTGCCGAAGGAGCCGATCCAGACAGAGCGGCGCGCGTGGCAGGTTTCTACATCGCACTCATTTGCTTCAGCATGGTCTATTGTCTTGTGGGTCTGGCCTTCAGCCTGACCAAAAAGCACAGCTAGATCGCTAGCTCACCGCAAAACAATCGGTCCCTGCTGCACGCAGTGATGCGCAGGACGCCTGAACGTTCGGTCCGAATGCGCGCAGGCGGTACACTTTCTGTGCGCCGACTGTCGCTGGAATGATCGCACGTTCCAATTTGCTGAGCTCAGGGTGGCGCGCACGCAACCTTGCCCAATGCGCTTCTGCTTCGCCGACGCTGCCGGCGGCCACGAGTTGAATCATCGGACCACCCGTTGGCGCCTGACCCAAGAGCGCCTTGTCTGTTTCGTCCATCGATGGAGCGGCAAGCGCCAGTTTCGGTTCGGGCAATTGATCCAAACCGCCCCATTTACCCGGCAACGGCATGGGCATATTTTTGGCCAATTGCATCGCATTGATGCTCGATCCGGATGCCTGATCAGTGACGACAATCGTGGTTTCATCTTGCTTCGTCAGTTTGAACAGAGACCGTGCAAAGGCGCTCGGCAAACGGATGCATCCGTGTGAGGCGGGATAGCCAGGAACAACGCCCGCATGGATGGCAATGCCATCCCACGTCAGGCGCTGCATGTGGGGCATAGGCGCATTGTTGTAGAGGTTGGACCGGTGGTGCACCCGCTTTTGCAGGATCGGGAACATGCCCGATGGCGTTTCCTTACCACGCTTGCCCGTAGAGACCGGCGAACTGTTCCAGAATTCTCCGTCTTTGAAGACATGCATCTGTTGGGAGCTCTTGCTGATCACGATCAGCACGCCCTTTTTCAACACATCGTCAATCGGCACAGGCATTTTCGCTTGCGGCTCTTCCGGCGTTGGTTCTGGCTCTGGAGTCGGCTCGGGTTTTGGCGGCTTGGAGGCAGCCTTCGCCTCTGCCTTGGCCATCGCCCCTTTAAGCTGAACCTGTTTGCCCACGTCTTCTTGAGCCCCGCCCGAGAACTGGAAAACAAGCAGCGCTATGCCCAGCGCCGCTGCAAAACGAAAGATAGTAAACACACCATTAACCATAGGCGATGCTGCTGAACCGGCCAATAACCGATCTCAACCGCATATTTTTGACAGTGCCAAAACAGGATCATTTCCTTGCCCCGCTGACTGCTTGTGCCTAGTCAGAAGACTGGATTTTGGGAGCGATCAAGCGTGTTCTTCAACTTTGTCGACGAATTGCGAGCAGCGGGCATCTCCGCCAGTTTTAAAGAGCACCTCACCTTGTTGGAGGCGCTCGACAAGGATGTGATCGAACAAACGCCCGAGGCGTTCTACTACCTCTCGCGCAGCACATTCGTGAAAGATGAGGGTTTGATCGACCGGTTCGATCAGGTGTTCCACAAGGTCTTCAAAGGTATTCTGACAGACTATGGCCAGAACCCCGTCGACATTCCTGAGGAGTGGTTGAAATCGCTTGCTGAGAAATTCCTGACCGAAGAGGAAATGGCCGAGATCGAGTCGCTGGGCGATTGGGACGAGATCATGGACACGCTCAAGAAGCGGCTGGTGGAGCAACAAAAACGCCACGAGGGCGGCAACAAATGGATCGGCACTGGCGGCACGTCGCCGTTCGGGCACGATGGTTACAACCCCGAAGGCGTCCGCATCGGCGGGGAAAGCAAGCACAAGCGCGCGATCAAGGTCTGGGAAAAGCGCGAATTCGCAAATCTCGACAACACCAAAGAATTGGGCACACGCAATATCAAGATGGCGTTGCGCCGTTTGCGCCGCTTTGCCCGCGAAGGTGCAGCGGACGAGCTCGATCTGGATGCAACGATTGACGGCACAGCCAAACAAGGTTGGCTGGATATTCACATGCGGCCAGAGCGGCACAATGCAGTGAAACTGCTGCTGTTCCTCGACATCGGCGGGTCCATGGATCCCTTTATCAAAATGTGTGAGGAGCTGTTCAGCGCAGCGACCGCCGAGTTCAAAAATCTGGAGTTCTTCTACTTCCACAACTGCCTGTATGAGGGCGTGTGGAAGGACAATAAGCGGCGCTGGCAAGAGCGCACCAAGACTTGGGATGTGCTCCATAAATATGGCCACGACTATAAGGTGATCTTTGTCGGTGACGCGGCCATGAGCCCCTATGAAATCACCCATCCGGGCGGATCTGTAGAGCATATGAATGAGGAGGCCGGTGCCGTGTGGTTGCAGCGCGTGACCAACACCTACCCCTCTACTGTGTGGTTGAACCCTGTGCCTGAAAAACAATGGAGCTATTCGCAAAGCACCAAGATCATGAAAGAGCTGGTCAAAGACCGGATGTACGGCCTGACACTGGATGGATTGGACGAGGCGATGCGTGAACTCAGCCGGAAATCAGGGCACTAGAGGACCGCTGGGAAATTCGATAAAAGGGCGGCATTTGGATTTACAGAGGAATTTTGCTTATGCGTGCGCTTCTTCTTGGTCTTGCGATGGTTATAGGCTCTGGGCCGACAGTCCTATCGGCACAATCCGACCCAAACGCTCTCCCTCTGGACAATCCTGCCTATTCTGACCCAGCGAAATCATGGGACAACGAAGCGGAATTCACCAAAGCCGTTAGGCAAGAGCAATGCCGCGCAAAAATCGAAGATCTTCGCGAAAGACAAGGTCTGGAGAAACTCCCCGAGAACGACGCGGAGCCGCTCTTTATCAAAGCCGTCGATCTGCGGATCGATGATTGCTCCGTTGTGGTGATGAATGCGGACACAAAAGACATCAGGCCCGTTCCGACGCCGGAGCGCAATGTGACTCTGCGCAAATTACCAGAATGACGCTCCACGTGGCGCAATTCCACCAAAACTGAATCCAATGTGGAGCCAATTGAGATTGGCCGTTTCACCCCTATGCGACAGACCTGTGGTCATCACATAGAGGAGCCAATCCAATGGGTGTTCCGACCAGACATGCCTTATCCGGCAACCGCCTCAACGGCGCGATCAAACGCGAAGCTACCAAGCCAAGCGGCCGTACCAACGGGTTGATGTTCAACAGCGATGCATTGGAAAAAAGCGCGCGGGACACAGTCGCTAGGGCCGATGCGACTGATGAGGCGCAACGCAACGCAAGCTCCACAGAACCCTATGTTGTTACCCGCCCAAATGGCCGCACGGTGATTGTCGCGAAGAAGGACATCGAGCATTCTGAGAGCAGTCCTTCAAGATCCGACGACAAGGGTGACGATGCGAAGGTTGGCGGGATGCTCGCCACGTACAACCCTTCACATCCATCCGTGCTCTTCCACAAACTCAAACTCGGTCTGCTTAGCCGGCTTGAGGTCCTATCACTCCGCAAAAGGCTAACCACGTGGCTGCGCAGCCGGACGCGCAAGACCAAGCAAGACTGGCGTCAAGCGCGCCATGCCCGGGGCGAAAGATCCCGCCTCATTCGACATCGCTCCGGGCTCATCATCCCCGTACCCGACCAACCCTTCATGCTGTCGGAAAACTACGGAGCCATGGATGATTTGATAGCCGAAAATCAGCGACTTAAACGGCTGGTTGATGAGATCATCCGGTCGAGCCCAGCTGATTTGGCCAGGTTTCAACGCTAACATCGGTATGTCAGACGCCGCGATCTAGTCCTTTTGGTCCAATTCCGCATTCAATCGCAAACTGCCGCGCCAGAAAAAATACGCCGGAATGAGGCCGAGCAATGCTGCTGCATAGAGAACGACCTGCACACTCCCGTCTCCGTAAACGGGCTTGATCCAGTCGGACAAGGCGCCGAACGCAAGCGGCCCTAACCCGAGCCCAATCAAGTTTTGGCAGAACAGCGTCACCGCGCTTGCCATGGAGCGAGCCGATAGTGGAACCAACCCTTGCACACTTGAATAGAACGGCCCGTAATACAGCGAGTTGAGCGCGGTCGGGATGATCAATATCGCAAGCGCCAACCGCCAGTCGGGCACCCAATAGGCCAGCAAAGCGGTTGGTGCTGCAATCGCCATACCAATCGCTGGTGCAGTCATAACGTGGCGACGGTTCTTCGATCCGTATTTGTCTGCAAACCAACCACCAAGAAACGTCCCGGCAGCACCAGCCAAGCCATTCACAATACCAAACATCACACCAACTTCGCCCGGGCTCAAACCATGCGTGCGCTGGAAAAAGATCGTTGCCCAAGTGATTTTTCCGTAAGCAAGGAATGAGGCGAATGACCCACCAATGATCAACAGAACCAAAGCCTTGGAGCCGAAGATTGCCTTAAAGGTCTCCTTCCCGCCGATTGGTTTGTGCGCTGCCTGAGTGGCTCTAAATTCTGCCGAACGGCGCGGCTCTTTGAGCAAGGTGATGACAACCAACGCCAACAGCACGCCGGGCAGACCAACCGCAAGGAAAGCCATCCGCCAGCCTATCCAGTCATTCAGCACACCGCCAACAGCCATTCCAAGCAGCGAGCCGATTGGAATGCCCAGCGCATAGAAGGCAAGCGCGCTGCTGCGTTTCTCTTTCGGCACTGAATCCGCAATCAGTGAATGTGCCGCTGGCGTGCAGCCGGCCTCACCCACGCCCACGCCAATTCGCGCGAGCAGCAATTGCCAGAAATTCTGCGCGAAGCCCGAAATGGCCGTCATCCCGGACCAGATGGTCAGGGCAACCGCGATAATCAGCGGCCTGCTGCTGGTGGGTCGATCCGCATAGCGCGCAATTGGAATGCCCAGTACGGTGTAGAACAGCGCGAAGGCCAACCCCGTCATCAAGCCGATCTGCGTATCACTCAGTGAGAGCTCTTTGGCGATCGGCTCAGCAAGAATATTGACGATTTGCCGGTCGATGAAGTTGAAGATGTAGACCAGCAGGAGGATCCACAGGGCCATCCGCGTCGACGTTTGCGCAACATTGCGCTCACCCGTGTATGCCGGAGTGCTGGCCATTAATGTCTCCCTCTCTCGCAAGGGTGCTGGCCCGCTTTGCAAGTGAGGTCAATCGATTAGGTGCAATCCTAGTAAATCAGCAAGTCCGCAATCTGATCGCGCCAAGCGGCCTCATCTGCGCCAGCCAACGCATCGAGATCAGCCGGTGTCGCAGCCGGATTATCCACCCACTCACGCAAGCCCGGCCCGCCATTGATCACATCAATCGCCAGCACATCATCGGTGTATTCATATTTGAAATCGGTGCCGCGCCAAATTTCGTAGTCGGGATAAAGTGTGCAGATCGCCTTGAACGCGAGCGCCTGCAACCGCCAAGGGCGAAAGGCCTCGTGGTCATAATGCGGCCCTTCGGCATGGATCATCAACGCATTGCAAAGCTGACCCTGATGTTTGTGGAAGGTCGGCTCAAACCAGCAATCACGCAGCGCGCAGCCCGCCATCCAATCGGGAGCGAAGTGCTCCATCTCGGCCAGCACCGCCTTCGCATCAATGTCGGGCGCGCCGAACAACACTTCCAGCGGACGCGTGGTCCCCCTGCCCTCGCTAACAGTTGCGCCCTCAATCATAACCGTCCCTGCATAGGCGCGCGCCATATTGAGGCTTGCGGCGTTGGGACTTGGATTGATCCAGATACGATCGGTCGGCCAGCCATAGCCAGGCGCGGCCTCCGGCAGCCAATGATGCATATCGATAACTTTGTAACCGACCTTGAGATCAAAGTGCCGGATAAACCAATGGCCCATTTCGCCCAGTGTCAGCCCGTGGCGCATCGGCATTGGCGCTGCACCGACGAAGCTCTCATTGCCAGGTATCAGCAAGGTGCCCTCAACTGGACGGCCTGCGGGATTGGGGCGATCCAGCACCCACACTTCTTTGCCGTGCTTCTCTGCCTCTTCCAGCAGATACAGCAACGTCGTGACGAAGGTGTAGATACGGCAGCCCAGATCTTGCAGATCGAATAAGAA
>CAKZSF010000083.1 GCA_937920575.1 uncultured Sphingomonadaceae bacterium
CATCTCGCGCTCTTCCTCGCGATAGAGCAGATTGTAGTAATTCTGCATCGAGACGAATTTCGACCAGCCCTTGATTTCGCTTTTGTGGAGCATCTGGAGGAATTGCCATGCGAACATCGATGACGCGCCGATATAGCGAACCTTGCCCGACTTCACGATGGCATCGAGCGCGTCGAGCGTTTCCTCTATCGGCGTGTCAAAATCATAGCGGTGGATCTGGTAGAGATCGATGTAATCGGTGCCGAGGCGGGCCAAGCTGTCATCAACCGCGTGGAACAGCGCTTTGCGCGAAAGGCCACGTGCGTTGGGGGCAGACTTCCACGGCGCGTAGGCCTTGGTGGCGATCACCACTTCGTCGCGGCTGGCGAAGTCTTTCAGCGCGCGCCCGACGATTTCTTCCGAGCTGCCCGCTGAATAGACATTCGCGGTGTCGAAAAAGTTGATCCCGGCTTCCAGCGCTTGGCGGATTAGTGGTCGGCTGGTTTCCTCATCCAGCGTCCAGTCATGGCCGCCCTTGGCCTCGCCATAGGTCATGCAACCCAGGCACAGCTTGGAAACTTTCAGGCCGGTGTTGCCGAAATTGAGATACTGCATCGCGCGCTTGTCCCTTGATGTTGAGCTGTCTCTAGCACGGGATTGGCGTGCCTGCGTATCTCAAAAAGAAGGGGCGAGCTGCGTGATGCAGCCCGCCCCAATTCTTTGCCAATGGCTTGCCGCCTAGAAGCGGAAGCGTGCAGACAAGCCGTATGTGCGCGGCTGGTTCGGATAGCTCGAGATCGCGCCTGACTGTGCGACAGAATCGAACAGTGATAGCAGGTAACGATCGTCCAGCAGGTTACGACCCCAGATGCTCAGATCCAGACCGTTCTCCATCGCGTAAGTCAGCGATGCGGAAAGGTTGTCGACCTGACGACGGAACGGAGCCGCCGCAGCAATCGCGCCAGCCTGACCACCAGCCAGGAAACCTGGCAGACCGTCAACGATCTGAACGTCGCTCTCGTAGCTGTAAGTTGCACGAGCGATGATCTCGTCAAAGCCGACCGGCTGCGTCCACTGGCCGCCAACCGTCACAGTCCACTCAGGAACGCCCGCAGGGGTAAAGCCAGAGATATCGCCGATGGCCGATGCCGGGAACGACACATATTCCGGATCAAGATACGTCACACCCAGATTCAGACCAAGCTGATCAATCGGGTTGGCCGTGCCTTCAAACTCGAAACCGGTTGTTTCGAGTTCACCCGCGTTTGCCAGAGCAAAACCGGTGCCAGTGAAGACGTTCGACTGGAAGCCGTCAATCTTCTGTTGGAACACAGCGAAGTTCGCCGTGTAAGCACCCCAATTGCCCTTGATACCAGCCTCAAGAACTTCTGCTTCCTCTGGGCCTGCAAAGCGCGAACCAAACGTTTGATTGGTTTGCAACAGGCCAGCCGCACCCAGTGCAGCCGCATCGCCGGCCACCGGACGGCTATCGCGCGAGAGGTTGATCGAGCTTGCTTTGAAGCCGGTTGCGTAGCTGGCGTAGACGTTCACATCATCAGAGACGTCGTATGCCAAACGGATCGTGTACGAGAAGTTCGTGTCACGCGTTTTGGCGTCTTCCACCGAGTTCGGTGCGTTCAGGAATGGCGGCAGGAACTGCAGCGGCTGAAGCGCGATGAACGGGTTGACGTTCGGGTTGGTGTCATTCGCATCAGCAAACGCCTGAACGCCGCCAGCAATGGCGTTAAAGATCGCTGGCTGTGCAACGGCGAAGCCACCGATTTCTGCCTGAGAGGCTGGGCGACCCAGCATCAAAGCTCCACCAATTTGATCAGCGAGGCCTTGCGCGAAGATAGCGCCATTGCCGAATGCGATCAGATCAAGCGAAGAGAACACGCCGGTTGCGTTCACGTCAGTGGTGAAGTCCTTGCCATCCCAGGTGTAGTTACCACCCAAAGTCAGCGTCAAACGGTCAGTGATGTCGAAATCGACCTGACCGAAGATTGAGAGAGCTTCACTGTCCAGCGTGTACGCTTCGAACAGGCCTTGGCCGCGGGCAAAGAACTGACCGCTAAACGCTGCAGGGTTGCCTGCCAGTGCACCCAACGTGCCTTCCAAACCAGCAATATCCAGAGCGCCGTTTGTGCCGGCGTTCACCAGAACATTGGCGTAAGGGCGGAAGCCCTGACCATAAGTGATCGCGTTGGTCTGCTCGACATCTTCCTTGATGTAGAACGCACCCAGCAGCAGGTTGATGCTGTCATTGATCTGTGACGACACGCGGAATTCCTGCGTGAAGCTGTTGATTTCCAGATCCTGCTCGTTGCCGCCAATCAGATCAGCCGAGGTGAAGTCGGAATCTTGGTCAGTCAGCGAATTGGTGCGACGGAACGCCGTGATCGATGTCAGCGTGGTGCTGTCAGAGATGTCATAATCACCCTTCAGCGACAGGCCGGTGTTTTCGATTTCGTTGGTTGAATCGAAGTTTGTCGCCGTGAAGTCACCGAAACGGTTGTTTGGATCAGTCACCTGACCGCCGATCAGCAGGATCGCGCCAGTGGCAGCAGAGCTCTGCACATTGATCGCGCCGCAGCAGACTTCGTCAATCTTGTCATAATCTGCGATCAGGCGCAGTTTCAGATTGTCGCCTTCATACATGCCTTGTGCGCGGAAGAAGTAACGATCACGCTCGTTCGCTTCACGACCATCGGTCAGATCTGTGAGATAACCGTCACGCTTGTTCAGGCCGGCTGCGAAGCTGACAGCAACATCGCTGCTGACCGCGCCGCTGACATAGCCCTTGGCGACCAGCGCATCGAAATTGCCGTAAGACACTTCGACCAAACCGCTTGGCTCAAAGGTAGGCTCTTTGGTGACGATCGAGATAACACCAGCCGACGCGTTCTTGCCGAACAAGGTCGACTGCGGGCCGCGCAGAACTTCGATCCGCTCTACATCGGGCAGATCGTTGATTTGCGAAGCGGTGCGCGAACGGAATACGCCGTCCACGAACACGCCCACGGATGGCTCGATGCCAACATTGTTGGCGCCGTTGCCGAAGCCGCGGATGATGAAGTTGGTGTTGGCCGAGCTTTGCAGCTGTGAAACGCGCAGTGACGGAACCAGCGTCTGCAAATCTTGCAGATCGCGGATTTGCTCGCGCTCCAGCGTTTCGGAATTGGTGACCGATACCGCGATAGGAACTTCTTGAAGCGTCTGTTGACGCTTTGTCGCGGTCACAATGATGACTGTGTCATCTTCAGCAGACGTGTCGGTGGTGTCGGCAGCGTCTTGTGCATAGGCAGGGAAAGCGATGGCGCTGGCACATACGCCAGCCATCAAGCCAAGCTTGATTCTCATGTTGAACGACCTCTCTCTAGGTTGTTGTCGTGTGGCCAACGGGGGTTGACCATTGTCAGATGCGCGCCCTTAGCCACGCACCCTATTATACTTCAACACATACTTGCTGAGAGAGTTCCACGGTTGGCCAAGTGTGGCTTTTTGGTCGCGTTGCACACAGTGCAATGCTGACCAGTTTACTGGCTGTTCAACGAAGCGCCAGCGTATGGATCATACTGAGACGGCTCTGAATCTTCGCCCGGTTGCAAATCGCCGTTTTCGGTGGTTTCCGGCGCATAGACGACGGAGCTTTGGCTTTGCCACAGCTGCGATAGACCGGACGCCACGATTGGCGCGGCCAGCAAGACAAACGCACCGATTGCGGTCATCAACCCGCGCCGGATGGGCATACGTCCAGTAAGCATGGCAAAACCCACGAATGCGACTGCGATGACACAGATCGTAACGGCAAGACTGCCGGTCATCAGATCGCTCAGCCAATTGACGGAGCCTTCCAGTGCAGAGTTGGCCGTGCTGGATTGGCTGGCAGAGGATCGAGCGATAAACATGGGCGCGCTATTTCGAAACCAGCACTTGTGCGACGCGCCGCTTGCCGCCGTGCCGTTCCAGTTGGACGAACACGTCGATGCTTTCGCGCACATAATGCCGCACATCATCGCGGGACAGCTGCGATCCGGTTTGCAAGACCAGCAAGGCCAGCTGTTCAATCGCACGCTGCGGCGTATCGGCATGGATGGTTGTCATGGAGCCTGGATGGCCAGTGTTGACCGCGCGCAGGAATGTAAACGCCTCCAGCCCTCGCAACTCGCCCAAAATTATCCGGTCTGGCCGCATGCGGAGCGCGGCAATCAACAAGTCCTCGGCTGAGATATCCGCTTCGCTCAAGTCACCACGCGCCGCGATAAGCCCCACCATGTTGGGCTGGCCAACCAGCAATTCTGGCGTGTCCTCAATTAAGATCAGACGCTCATCCCGGGGGATTTCCTTGATCAGCGCGTTGAGGAATGTGGTTTTACCGGTCGACGTACCGCCGGAAATCAGAATGTTGCGCCGGTTGCGAACGGCCTCGGCCAATGCGGCGCGAATATCGCGGCCGCCCAACGCTTCGAACTCGCGCTCTGCGTTGAACTGGGTTGCGGCTGGCACGGCTTCGCTGAACGCATCGGCATCTTCCCAATCGGCAAGGCTGAGGTCGGCGGCGACATGTTTGCGGATCGCAATTGCGTGTCCGTCGCGCGTGGCAGGTGGGGCAGCAATCTGGACGCGCGAGCCATCGGGTAAAGTCGCGGCAAGCAACGGTTGCTCACGATTGATGCCTTGCGCGCTGGCTGCAGCAATCTGCCGCGCGAGCCGCCCAAGCAATTGCTCGGTCAAATCAGGTTCTTCGATCCGCTCGATCAAACCGCCCAGTCGCTCCAGCCATACTTCACCGGCGCGGTTGATGTAGATATCAGTGAGATCGTCTTGGCCGAGATATCCAGCCAGCGGAGCAAGGAAGCTATCGAGGTAGTAGCTGGTATCCATGGCTCACAAATCGACGGACGAGAAGTCTAGGTCGCGCGCCACAAACACCGATACGCTGGTGCCGTGTTTGACCTTCAGCGTCGGTTGCACTTCTTGTGACCGCTGTGTTTGGATGTTTTGCGTGCTGCCAGGCAAGGCGACAACCACCCCTTCGCTGGCTTCGCGCACAGCAACGCCGACGCCAATGTCGAGCGCAGATTGCAACAAGGCGTTGCCAAACCGTTGGAAGAACTTGCCGTCCACCTTGCCCTTAATACCAGCGCGGCCAAGTGGGTCAGAGGCGGGTGAATCGAGACTGATGGTCACGCCATCAGGGCGGATCAACCGCGTCCAGCGCACGAGCGCACGGTTCTGGCCACTGGCCAAATCGGCCTCATACTCACCGTAAAGGCGGCTGCCCCGATGCACCAGCACGCGGGTGCCATCAAAGCCATAGACATCGCGCTGCACCAATGCGCGGACCGCACCCGCGCGCGTTGAATCCAACGCGGTTTCCAGCACGGCAGGGATGACGGTGCCTTGGGGAACAGTCAGGGCAGGGTTCTCAAACCGGCCTGCCAAAACACGTTCGGTTGTGTCGTTGGTGTTGCTCGCAGAAGCCGGGCTGTCAGTTGGCGCCTGATAGACCACGCTGGGTACTGGTGGCGGAGGCAATGGCGGCTCTGGCAGAACCAGGGGCGCTTCGCTGCGCGGTGTGAAGTTCTCACGCGGGCCGAGCGCAGGCGCAGGCGGTGGTGAGGAAACTGGCGGCGCGACTGAAGGGGCCGCCGGAGTTGAGAGCCGTAAAGGAGCTGGAGCAATGGGGCTGGGGCGAGAAAATGGTTGGCTCGTGCGTTGAAGCCGCACTGGCGGAAGGCGGTTGGCCGAGCCCAACGCAAGCGGAGGCGGGGAGGCGATACGACCCGACGAGGCTGCATTGTCCGGCACAAGCACCGAATGCGTCTGCGCCGCCTCGCGATTGGCGGACAAAGCACTGAACAGGGCAATCGCACCGATCAGCAGCACGCCGCCAAAAATCCACGCTCCGCGGTCAACCGAAGAAAAGGTCGAAACCACTGGACGGATATCATCTTCGGCATTGCTGGATGTGTCTGTCATGATTGGGGCTCCGCAGTCTTGGACCGTTTCGCGGTGGCCTTTTCCTTGTCGATCCGAAAGACGAGCTCTGTGTGGACGCGATCAATCACATAATCCGACCCACGCATATAGCCGTTGACGACTTGCTCCTTGCCGTTGGCGCCGATTGCGAAAACCGCTGGCAAGGCTTGTTCCTCGCCAAAGGTGATCCATGTGCGCGTGCCATCATCCATGATCATTTGCGGACGCACTGTGCGGTCGCCTTTCAGCCGATAGGTCCAAACCGGGCCCGCTGGCTTTTGCAGATCAGTCTGCTCTATAAACGCGATGTCGTCGCCAAAATCGAACGTCACCACATAGGCTGCGAGTAGGCCGTTACCGGTTCTGAGATCGAATTCATATGCACGGCGATCAGTCTGGACTGTCAGATTGGTTTCGGGCGCGCCAGCCTCGGGCAAAACGGCAAAACTGTCGCGTTCGGCAGAGACGCGGATCTGGTAGCCAGTTTGCGCACCCAGCACGACTTGCTGAATTTGCTCTCCCGGTTCCAGCACAACGGTCAATGCAGATTGGGGAAGGGCGGTAAGCAGCACGCGCTCCCCTTCAGCATACCGAATGCTTTGCAAACGCGGGTTTTCTTCGCTGAGTGCAGGCACATTCTGCGCCGCAACAGGAGCTGCAAGCAGCAACAAGCCAAAGGCGGCCATCCGGATCATTCGGCGTTGTCCTCGGTGTCGCTGCTATCCTCAGTATCGGAGTCGGTCGAACTATCGGTTTCTGCCTCTTCGGTTGTATCGGCATCGGGCAAGCCAATGTCCGGTAAAGGGCTGACGCTCGCTGGTGACCGTAGCGGATCTGAAAGGGAGGAGCCAAATGCTGGAGAAGGCGCTGACCCGCCCAATCCGCCCAATGTTTCTGCATCGCGGCGATAGCGAACCACTTGGAAGCCGAGCGGATTGATCAAGCGATCCGCTTCGCTCATCTCGGCATTGGAGAACTGGTAATCGATGATCGCAACCCAATCTTGCGGAGCCTGCGTGCGGCCACCGCGATCGACACGGGTGGTGGCAAAGCGCACCATGGATTTGTCGTCAGACAGCGAGGAAACGCTTTTCACTTCGGTGCGAATGCCGGTGCCATCGGGCAATGAACTGAGCGGGCTTTGCGGGTTGCTGGCTTGCATCAACCGGACGTAGCGATCGCGTTCCTCTCCTTGCGTCCAAAGAGCGGTCTTGCGGTAATCATTTTGCAAATTGGTGCGATCAAA
>CAKZSF010000084.1 GCA_937920575.1 uncultured Sphingomonadaceae bacterium
CGTTCCATCAGTCGCTTTGCCTGCGTCCCCTTGCCTGCACCCGGAGGTCCGAGAAGAATGATGTCCACTTAAAACTCCCCCGAATGCAACTGCGGATTAACGCAGGCGGCCTTTCAGCTTCGCCTTCTTGATCAAATCGCCATATTGGTGTGCCAACAAATGCGACTGAATTTGCGTAATCGTATCGACTGTTACGTTGACCACAATCAACAGGCTGGTGCCACCCAGGAAGATCGGCACGCCCGTTTGCGCAATCATATACTCCGGAATCACACAGACCAGTGCGAGGTAAATCGCGCCAACAACAGTGATCCGGGTCAAAACGTAATCCAGATATTCCTCGGTCCGCTTGCCCGGACGAATGCCTGGAATGAAGCCGCCGTTCTTCTTTAGATTGTCCGAGGTTTCTTCCGGATTGAACACAACCGCGGTGTAGAAGAACGCGAAGAAGATGATCAGGACCGCATAGAACAGCATATAGAGCGGCTGTCCGTGCTGCAGATATTGCAGCACTTGCTGCATAATGCTGCCACCGGTTGTTTCCGTGTCGAGCGTGTTGCCAGCAAACTGCGTCACCGTGAGCGGCAGGAGCAACAGCGAGCTCGCGAAAATCGGAGGGATCACGCCAGCAGTGTTGAGTTTCAGCGGCAAGTGCGAGCGATCCGCCTGCATCATGCCTTGCGCGCTTGCCCGCTTGGGATACTGGATCAGCAAACGCCGCTGTGCGCGTTCAACGAAGCAGATCACCAGAATGACCAGTATGATCATGGCGATCAGCGCTGCAATCACGACCGGACTGATCGAGCCAGAACGACCGCCCTCAAACAGGTTCGCGGCGAAGGTTGGGAATTGCGCGACAATACCCGCCATAATGATCAGCGAGACACCGTTCCCGATACCGCGTGCGGTGATTTGCTCACCCAGCCACAGCAGGAACATCGTGCCACCGATCAGGTTGATGATGCACACAACGTAGAACATTGTGTCTGATGTCACTGCGAAGCCTTGGGCAACCGCGTTCCCGGCTACAAAATAGCCTTGGATCGCACACAGGAACACCGTGCCGTAACGGGTGTATTGGTTCAGCTTCTTACGCCCAGCCTCGCCTTCTTTCTTCAAAGCGATCAGCGTTGGATGCAGAGCCGAAGCCATTTGCACCACAATCGACGCGGTGATGTAAGGCATCACACCCAGCGCGATCAGGCTCATCCGCTCCAGCGAACCGCCCGAAAACACGTTGAAGATATCCAGAATACCGCCGGCCGTACGATCATTAAACGCGGCCAGCGCCACGGGATCAATCCCTGGCAACGGCACGAAGCTCAAAAAACGGAAGACGATCAGCGCCCCGATGGTGAACCAGATTCGCTGGCGCAGCTCGGTCGCTTTTCCGAAGTTGGCGAGGTTTAGATTGCTCGCAAGATTGTCGGCGTTGGATGCCATGGTACCAATGTGATTCCTGTCTTGGCGCAGGGATAACACTGCGCAGAGGGGTCACATAGGAAGCGAGGGACCGATTGTCGAACCCCCGCTTCCAATTTTTCGATTAATCGGCTTTTTCTTCCGCCGCTTTTTCAGCTTTCGGAGCGGCAGAGACTTCTACCGAACCGCCAGCTTTCTCAACCGCAGCGATAGCGCCCTTGGTCGCGCCGGTGACAGCGAATTTCACTTTCGTGGTGATTTCACCCTTGCCCAGCAGACGCACACCGTCTTTACCGCCACGCGCAAGACCAGCAGCGCGCAAAGCTGCTTCGTCGACAGTTTTCTTGCCGTCGAGCTTCTTGGCGTCGATGAATTTCTGAACCATGCCGATGTTCACTTCGGCATAATCTTTGCCGAACGGGTTGTTAAAGCCACGCTTCGGGATACGCATGTGAAGCGGCATCTGACCGCCTTCAAAGCCCTTGATCGCAACACCGGAGCGACTCTTCTGACCCTTTTGGCCACGCGCTGCGGTTTTGCCCTTGCCCGAACCGATACCACGGCCCTTACGCATCCGGCTCTTACGTGCGCCGGCATTGTCACGGATGTCTGTCAGTTTCATAATATGTGCACTCGCTCTCGCTTTAATTCGCGCTGATCCCCAGCGTAGGCTGGGGTCTCCCACAGAATTGCAGGAGGTCCCTGCTTTCGCAGGGACTCGGTTAGTTTACTCGACGATCTCTGCAAGATGCGGGATCTTGGCAACCGCGCCGCGCACCTCGGGGGTGTCGGTGCGTTCCACAACCTTATGCATCTTGTTCAGGCCCAATCCGATCAGGATTTTGCGCTGTTTTTCAGGACGACGGATCGGTGAACCGATCTGTTTGATCTTGATAGTGGCCATCGTATCTTACTCCGCAATAGCCGCAGCGTCTGCTTCGGCCTCTGCTTTGCTCGCACCGCCACGACCCAGCAGATCGGCAACTTTCTTGCCGCGACGCTGTGCCACAGATTTGGGCGAGCTTTGATTGGTCAACGCATCAAACGTTGCGCGGATCATGTTGTAGGGGTTCGACGTACCGACCGATTTGGTCACAACATCTGCAACGCCCAGGCTTTCGAAAACAGCACGCATTGGGCCACCCGCGATGATACCGGTGCCCGGAGGCGCCGTGCGAATGGTGACTTTGCCTGCGCCGAAACGGCCTTTGCCGTCATGGTGCAGCGTGCGGCCTTCTTTCAGCGCAACGCGAACCATCTTCTTGCGAGCCGCGGCAGTTGCCTTGGTGATCGCTTCTGGAACTTCGCGAGCCTTACCCTTGCCAAAGCCAACGCGGCCCTGACCGTCACCGACCACAACCAGTGCAGCAAAACCGAAGCGCTTACCGCCCTTTACGGTTTTGGAGACGCGGTTGATGTGGACCAGCTTCTCGATGATGCCATCATCTTCTTCCTCGCGGCGGCCACGGCCACCGTCACGGCCACCACGGCCACGACCACGTCCGCCACGCTCACGGCGTCCGTCACGCTTTTCAGCAGCAGGCGCCGCCTCTTTCGCAGCAGGTGCAGCAGCGGCAGGCGCCGGTGCTTCCGCAGGAGCAGCCTCAGGCTCAGCAGCTGTGGACTGGTTGTCCGCCGCTTCGCTCGGAGTCTCTGCAATCGCAGGGGCTTCTTCAGCTTTCGCCTCTTCAGCCTTGGCTTCCTCGGCAGGCGCAGCTTCCGCTGTTTCTTCTACCTTGGCTTCTTCCGCTTTCACGTCTTCGGCGCCCTTAGTTTCCGGGGCTTCGGTTTGTTCGCTTTTCTTGTCAGCCATAATCAGAACTCCAGCCCGCCTTCACGGGCGGCATCGGCCAGCGCTTTTACGCGGCCATGAAACAGGAACCCGCCGCGATCAAACACGACAGTGGTCACGCCAGCCTTCTTGGCGGCAGAAGCGATATCCTTGCCCACCTTGGCAGCAGCATCGATATTCGCGCCGCTTGCCTTCACGCCCAGCGTTGAAGCAGCGGCAACCGTCTTGCCAGCAGCATCATCGATGATTTGCGCATAGATGTGACGGCCCGTGCGATGCACAGACAAACGAGGGCGAGCTCCACCGCGGCTTTTGATCGCGGTGCGGACACGGCGACGGCGGCGTTCAAAGAGAGATAGTTTAGCCATCTTACTTCTTCTTCCCTTCCTTGCGGAAGACATATTCGCCCTGATACTTGATGCCCTTGCCTTTATACGGCTCCGGCTTTCTCCACTCGCGGATCTCGGCGGCAAGCTGGCCAACGGCGCGCTTGTCGATGCCTGAGATGATCACAGTGGTCTGATCAGGACATTTGACTTCAATGCCTTCTGGCACGGTGATGTCGACGTCATGGCTGAAACCGAGTTGCAGCTTCAGGGTCTTGCCCTGCATCTGCGCACGATAACCAACACCGCTGATTTCCAGCGTCTTGGTGAAACCATCGGTCACACCTTCAACCAGGTTCGATACCAGCGTGCGCTGCATACCCCAGAAGGACCGCGCTTGCTTGGTGTCGTTGGCTGGATTGACCTGAATCTCTTCGCCCTCAACCTTGTAGTCGATGAGGTCGGACAGACCCAATGAAAGCGTACCTTTCGGCCCCTTCACGGTCAGCGTGCCGTCTGCAATATTGGCGGTTACCCCGCTGGGGATGGCCACCGGTTTTTTACCGATGCGGCTCATTAGAATACCTCCGCCAGCACTTCGCCGCCGACATTTTCGGTGCGCGCTTCTGCATCAGACAGAACGCCCTTCGGTGTCGAGACGATGGTGATGCCAAGGCCGTTGCGCACTGTTGGCAGCCCTTGGCTACCAGAGTAGACGCGGCGACCCGGCTTGGAGACGCGGGAAACATGCTTGATCGCAGGTTCACCCTCGAAATATTTCAGTTCAATCCGCAGCGCCTTGTGCTTGCCGGTTTCGTCTTCTGAATAGCCACGAATGTACCCTTCGCGCTGGAGCACTTCCAACACGCTGGCACGCAGCTTCGACGCCGGCGAGAGGACAGAGTCCATCTTCGCACGCTGGCCGTTGCGGATACGGGTGAGCATATCACCCAGAGGATCAGTCATTGCCATTTCTCAGATCCTTACCAGCTGGACTTGGTCAGGCCTGGGATCAGGCCCTTGTTGCCAAGGTTGCGCAGCTCGATACGGTTGATGCCGAACTTGCGGTAATAGCCGCGAGGACGGCCGGTGGTTGCACAGCGGTTGCGCACGCGCGTTGGATTCGCATTGCGTGGAATTTCCGCCATTTTCAGGCGCGCCATCAGACGCTCGGTCTCATCCAGCGACTCGTCTTTCGAGATCGCCTTGAGCTTCGCGTATTTATTCGCGTACTTCTTAACGAGCTTCTTGCGGCGCTCGTTTTTGTTCACGGAACTCAGTTTCGCCATTGGACTTAAGCTCTCTTTCCTATTGCAATCAAAGGGCAGGCGCGGCTTACGCCGCTGCCTTTTCTTCGTCGGCCGATGCTTCAGCCGGGAACGGGAAACCGAACAGGCGCAGCAATTCGCGTGCTTCCTCATCGGTCTTTGCCGTGGTGGTTACGATGATGTCCATGCCCCGGACTTTCTCGATCTTGTCATACGAGATTTCGGGGAAGACGATCTGCTCTTTCAGGCCCATCGCATAGTTGCCGCGACCATCGAACGACTTCGGGTTGAGACCACGAAAATCACGAATGCGAGGCATTGCGATTGTCACCAACCGGTCGACAAATTCAAACATGCGGTCGCGGCGCAGAGTGACTTTACAGCCAATCGGCATACCTTCGCGCAGCTTGAACTGGGCAATCGATTTCTTCGCACGGGTGATCACTGGCTTCTGGCCGGCAATCAACTCCATTTCTTCGGACGCGATAGCGACCTTCTTTTTGTCCTGACTGGCTTCGCCCACACCCATGTTGAGTGTGATCTTGTCCAGCTTAGGCACTTCCAGGCGGTTTTTGTAACCGAACTTTTCGGTCATCGCCTTGACGATTTCGTCCTGGTAGCGGCTCTTCAGACGAGGCGTATAATCAGCCATCTAGAGTCTCCCCGGATTTCACAGCAACACGAACCTTCTTGCCATCCTTCTCTTCGAAACGGACGCGGGTTGGTTTGCCATCTTTCGGATCAGCCACGGCAACCTTAGACATGTGCAACGGCGCGGGATCGCGGTCGATGCCACCTTGCGGGTTGGCTTGGCTTGGCTTGCGGTGACGCGTGGCGATGTTGATGCCTTCGACAACAACTTTGCTGTCTTTCGGCATCACTTTCAGCACGGTTCCTGTGCGACCCTTGTCCTTACCGGACAGAACCACAACTTCGTCACCCTTCTTGATCTTTGCAGCACCCATTACAGCACCTCCGGAGCAAGCGAGATGATCTTCATAAAGCCGCGGCCGCGCAATTCGCGGACCACTGGGCCAAAGATACGTGTGCCGACAGGCTCTGAGTTGTTGTTCACAAGCACAGCTGCATTGCTGTCAAAGCGAATTACGCTGCCATCATTGCGGCGCACTTCCTTGCGTGTGCGAACGATCACCGCGCGGTGAACGTCGCCCTTCTTCACACGTGCACGTGGTTGAGCCTCTTTCACAGAGACCACAATCACGTCACCGACTGACGCGGTACGACGCTTAGAGCCACCCAGTACTTTAATGCACTGGACGCGCTTAGCGCCGCTGTTGTCCGCGACGTCGAGATTGGATTGCATCTGGATCATCGATCCGGTTCCTTCTCATTGGCTTGCCGAGACACTCAAACTGACTGAGGCCCGGCAGTTCCTAACTACGTCTAAGTCCTAGTTACCCGCTGCCTCGACATCGAGATCAGCATCCACTGCTTGCGTACCGCCTGCAGTGACACGGTCTTTCACAGCCCAAGTCTTGGTCTTGGAGATCGGTTTGGTCTCTTCGATCCGGACTGTGTCGCCCATGGCATATTCATTCTTCTCGTCATGCGCGTGGTACTTCTTCGAACGACGGATGATTTTCCCGTACAACGGGTGCTTCACCTTGCGTTCGACCAGCACAGTGACGGTCTTGTCGGTTTTGTCAGAGGTGACAGTTCCGATCAGGATACGTTTCGGCATTGTCTGCTCCTTAAACCTTGGCAGCCGCTACAGCGCGTTCGCTCTGCAGCGTCTTGATGCGGGCGATCTCGCGGCGCACTTCCTTGATCCGGGCCGGGCGCTCCAACTGGTTGGTCGCCGCTTGAAAGCGCAGGTTGAACTGCTCTTTCTTAAGCTCGGTCAACTGAGTGCTCAGCTGATCATCGCTCTGCGTACGGAGGTCTTCTGCTTTGCTCACGGATTAGCCCTCCAGGTGTGAGGTGTCGCCCAGACGAGCAACGACCTTCGTTTTGATTGGAAGTTTCATAGCGGCACGCTCGAAAGCTTCCGCTGCGAGTGGGCCTGACACACCGTCCAGTTCGAACAGGATGCGGCCCGGCTTAACCCGCGCTGCCCAAAATTCGACAGAGCCCTTACCTTTACCCTGACGGACTTCGGCAGGCTTCTTCGACACTGGAACGTCGGGGAACACGCGGATCCATAGGCGACCTTGACGGCGCATGTGACGTGTGATCGCACGACGCGCAGCTTCGATCTGACGCGCGGTGATCCGCTCTGGCTCAAGAGCTTTCAGACCATAGGAGCCAAAGTTCAGCGTGGTGCCGCCCTTCGCCTTGCCATGGATCTTACCCTTGAACGCCTTGCGGTATTTGGTTTTCTTCGGTTGCAGCATTGTCTCTTACCTATCCCGATCCCTTAGCGTGCAGGCCGGACGCCGGAAGTCTGAGCTTCCATCATCAAACGGTCTTGCGCCATTGGATCGTGAGCGAAAATCTCGCCTTTGAAGATCCAGCATTTGATGCCGATGATACCGTACGCGGTGAGCGCCTCGGTTTCGGCATAATCGATGTTCGCACGCAGCGTGTGCAATGGAACGCGGCCTTCACGATACCACTCAACACGCGCGATCTCTGCGCCGCCCAAACGGCCACCACAGACGATCTTGATGCCTTCGGCGCCCAGACGAAGTGCTGATTGAACAGCGCGCTTCATCGCACGACGGAAAGCAACACGGCGGATCAGCTGATCAGCAACGCCTTGCGCGACCAATTTAGCGTCAATTTCCGGCTTGCGGATTTCAACGATGTTCAGCTTCACTTCGCTGTCCGTCATCGACGACAGTTTGGAGCGCAGCTTTTCAATGTCTGCACCCTTCTTGCCAATGATAACACCAGGGCGAGCAGCATAGATTGATACGCGGCACAGCTTTGCAGGACGCTCGATAACAACTTTCGAAATCGCTGCCTGTGGCACCGTGTCCGTGATGTATTTACGGATCGCGATGTCTTCTTTCAGCAGGTTCGCATAGTCGCGACCTTCGGCGTACCAGCGGCTATCCCAGGTACGGTTGATCTGCAGACGCAGACCGATCGGGTTACTCTTCTGACCCATCTTACGCGTCCTCTTCTTCGTGTTCGCGAACCACGATGCGCAGCTTGCTGAACGGCTTCAGGATGCGCGTCGACTTACCGCGACCGCGTGTGTGGAACCGCTTCATCGTGATCGACTTGCCGACACTGGCTTCTGCAACCACCAGCGCGTCGACATCCAGATCGTGATTGTTTTCCGCATTGGCGATCGCGCTTGCGAGCACCTTCTGCGCATCACGCGCCATCGCTTTCTTAGAGAAGGACAGGATGTTCAACGCATCCTCGGCCTTCTTGCCGCGGATCAACGCCGCTACCAGATTCAGCTTTTGAGCCGAACCACGGATAGTGGTGCCAACTGCCAGCGCCTCGTTATCGGCGACGCGACGTGGGGATTTTGCCTTACCCATCAGCGCTTACCTTTCTTGTCGGCTCCATGGCCGTGGTAAGTGCGCGTAGGTGCGAACTCGCCCAGCTTGTGACCGACCATGTCTTCGTTGACCGAGACAGGGATGAATTTGTTGCCGTTGTAGACGCTGAACGTCAGGCCGACGAATTGCGGCAGGATCGTGCTGCGACGCGACCAGGTCTTGATCGGCGAGTGCGAACCTTTTTCCTGAGCGTCTTCTGCTTTTTTCAGCAGATGCAGGTCGACGAACGGACCTTTCCAGACGGAACGAGCCATGTCCGATTACCTCTTCTTCTTGGCGTGGCGCGAACGGATGATCATCTTGTCCGTCTGCTTGTTTTTGCGAGTGCGGGCACCCTTGGTCGGCTTACCCCATGGCGTCACTGGGTGACGACCACCGGAGGTCTTGCCTTCACCACCACCGTGAGGGTGATCGATTGGGTTCTTTGCCACACCACGTGTCAGAGGCCGGCGGCCTTTCCAACGTGTGCGACCCGCTTTGGCGAAGCTTTGGTTCGAGTTGTCAGGGTTTGAAACCGCGCCAACTGTGCCCATGCATTCACCGCGAATGTAACGCTGCTCGCCCGAGTTCAAGCGAACGATGACCATGCCACGATCGCGACCGACCAGCTGTACATACGTACCAGCACTACGAGCGATCTGGCCGCCCTTCTCTGGTTTCATCTCCACATTGTGGCAGATGGTACCAACCGGCATTTCGCTGAGCAGCATTGCGTTGCCCGGCTTCACGTCGGTGCGCTTGTCGGCGATCACTGTGTCACCTTCAGCCAGACGCTGAGGGGCAATGATGTAGGCCAGCTCGCCATCGGTGTATTTGATCAGCGCGATAAAGGCGGTGCGGTTTGGATCATATTCGATCCGCTCAACAGTGCCTTCAACACCCCACTTACGACGTTTGAAGTCGATGTAGCGGTACTTTTGCTTGTGACCACCAGCGATACCACGCGAAGTGACATGACCTTTGTTGTTACGGCCACCAGTCTTGCGCTTACCTTCGGTCAGCGACTTGACGGGTTTGCCCTTCCACAGGCCGGTCTTGTCGACCAAGATCAGACCGCGACGGCCCGGGCTTGTCGGATTGTAATTCTTGAGTGCCATCAGTTCACACCTTCCGTGATGTCAATCATTTCGCCTTCGGCCAGCGTAACAATTGCCTTCTTCACGTCAGAGCGCTTGTAGGGCTTGCCCTTCCAGCGCTTCGTTTTGCCTTTGACGTTCATTGTGTTCACTGCCGTGACCTTGGTGCTGTAGATTGCCTCGACAGCTTCCTTGATTTGCGGCTTTGTCGCGTCATTAGCGACTTTGAACACAACTGCGTTGTTCTCAGAAGCCATTGTCGACTTCTCTGTAATGTGCGGCGCCAGAACCACGTCGTAGTGGCGCGCGTCGATTTCGCTCTTCTTAGCCATTGAAACGCGCCTCCAGTTTCTCGACAGCGGCCTTGGTCAGAACCAGCGTGTCGTGCTTGAGAATGTCGTAAACATTGGCACCGGCTGCGGGCAGCACGTTGACGCCCGGCAGATTGCCTGCAGCGTTTTTGAAGCCTTCGTCTACGCTTTCACCATCGATCACCAACACTTTGCCAGCCCAACCATTCTTGCCGAAGGTTGCTGCCAAAGCTTTGGTCTTGGCGTCTTTCATTGTCAGGTTATCGACAACCACCAGGCCGTCTTTCGCCTTGCTTGAAAGCGCCATTTTCAGACCGAGTGCACGGATCTTCTTGTTGAGCGACTGGTCAAAGTCACGCTTGCGCGCACCATGAGCCTTACCACCACCGATAAAGATTGGCGCGCCGCGATCGCCGTGACGTGCGCCACCCGATCCCTTTTGCTTGCCGAACTTCTTACCGGTGCGAGCAACATCCGAGCGCTCACGCGTTGGACGCGCGGTCGCGCGGCGGTTTTCCAGCTGCCACGTCACAACGCGGTGCAGGATATCTGCGCGGGGCTCCAGGCCGAACACGGCATCGTTCAATTCGATGTCGCCGGACGCCTTCCCGTCGATTTTCTGGACCTTCACCTTCATCGGATCAGCCCTCCTTCTCTGCATCATCGCCGGCCGCGTCATCCGCTTTGCCTGCGTCCGCATTGTCTGCGGATGTTTCTTCAGCTGCAGGAGTTTCCGCCGGAGTTTCAGCAGGCGTGTCCGCCGCTGCTTCTTCGGTTACCGCTTCTTCAGTCTTTGTCTCTTCAGCAGGCGCCGCATCGTCAGCAGGCTTTGCATTCAGATCGAGAACCGCGCCGGGGAACGGCAGGTCATCAGGCTGATTGAGCTTCACTGCGTCTGCAACCAGCAACCAGCCATTCTTCGAGCCGGGAACCGATCCTTTGACGAACAGCAAGCCACGCTCTGCATCGGTGCGAACGATTTCCAGGTTCTGCTGAGTGCGCTGACGCGTACCCATGTGACCGGCCATCTTCTTGCCTTTAAACACCTTGCCCGGATCCTGACGGTTACCCGTCGAACCGTGCGAACGGTGAGAGATCGAAACGCCGTGCGTTGCACGCAAACCACCGAAACCCCAACGCTTCATGGCGCCGGCAAAGCCTTTACCTTGCGTGTGGCCGGTGATGTCGACTTTTTGCCCTGCAATGAAATGCTCGGCGCTGATGGTCGAACCGACTGGCAGCAGACCATCTTCATTAGCAACGCGGAATTCCGCGACTTTCATTTTCAGGGATACTTCAGCCTTCGCGAAATGCTCGCGCTGAGGCTTGGCTACATTCTTTTGTTTCGCTTCGCCCGCACCCAGTTGAACGGCGCAATAGCCATCCTTCTCGTCAGTGCGGTGTGAGACGACCTGACAGCCTTCCAGAGACAGAACGGTCACGGGAACGTGACGTCCATCCTCCTGGAACAGGCGGGTCATCCCGACTTTTTTCGCGATCACGCCAGTGCGCATGATCCATTCTCCTAACAGAGGCACAAGGAGACCATCCCCAGGTGCTTATCGCCTTTCGGCCAACCCAAATTTTCGTAACGTCGCCCCGTCTGGGCTGATTGCTGCAGCAGGCCGATTGCCTTAGCAGCGAGACGGGAGACGCGGCCCGGTCAAGGAACAAAGCCCTTTCCGGCGGTATCTCTATGTCTGCGGGCTTTACAGCCCAGCCAGCATTAAGCCAGCTTAATCTCTACGTTCACGCCAGCAGCCAGATCGAGCTTCATCAAAGCGTCAACGGTCTGAGCGTTGGGCTGCACGATGTCGAGCAACCGCTTGTACGTACGCACCTCGAACTGCTCGCGCGACTTCTTGTCGATGTGCGGGCCGCGGTTCACGGTGAATTTCTCGATACGCGTTGGTAGCGGAATGGGGCCCCGGATCAGCGCGCCTGTGCGACGTGCAGTTTCTGCGATCTCACCAGTTGCCTGGTCCAAAACGCGGTGATCAAACGCCTTCAGGCGAATGCGAATATTCTGAGCTTCCATGTCCAATTACCAATGCGAAAGAGCCAAGGGACGCCGGTCAGCCTTTGTCGGCCAAACCTTGATCCCAAAAAGAAAGGCCCGCCCGTTTTTCCGTTGATCGGAAAAGGGACAGCCCCTTCAAAAAACCTGGCCGGCGAGAATCACTCCTCGCCGGCGAGCAGGCCTATATTACTTAGTGATCTTGCTGACAACCCCTGAACCAACGGTCCGGCCGCCTTCGCGAATTGCGAAACGAAGACCTTCGTCCATTGCGATCGGTGCGATCAGCTTAACGCCGATTGCCACGTTGTCGCCAGGCATCACCATTTCGGTGCCTTCTGGCAGGATCACTTCGCCGGTCACGTCAGTCGTACGGAAGTAGAACTGTGGACGATAGTTGGCGAAGAACGGCGTGTGACGGCCACCCTCGTCTTTCGACAGAACGTAAACCTCTGCGCTGAACTCGGTGTGCGGCGTAACCGAACCCGGCTTACACAGAACCTGACCACGCTCAACAGCATCACGATCGATACCGCGAACCAGAGCACCGATGTTGTCACCAGCTTCACCGCGATCAAGCAGCTTGCGGAACATTTCAACGCCGGTAACGGTCGTTTTGGTGGTGTCTTTGATACCAACGATTTCAACTTCTTCACCAACGTTGATCACGCCGGTTTCAACACGGCCGGTAACAACCGTACCGCGACCAGAGATTGAGAACACGTCCTCAACTGGCATCAGGAAGTCTTGGTCAACCGGACGCTCGGGCTGTGGGATGTGCTCATCAACAGCAGCCATCAGCTCAAGAATTGAATTCTTGCCGATTTCATCGTCGCGGCCTTCCAGAGCGGCAAGAGCCGAACCTTTAACGATCGCAATGTTGTCGCCGTCAAAATCGTATGAGCTCAACAGTTCGCGAACTTCCAACTCAACCAGCTCGAGGATTTCTTCGTCGTCGACCTGATCAACTTTGTTCATGTAAACAACCAGAGCAGGCACACCAACCTGACGAGCAAGCAGGATGTGCTCACGCGTTTGTGGCATTGGGCCGTCAGCTGCGTTCACAACCAGGATCGCGCCGTCCATCTGCGCCGCACCGGTGATCATGTTCTTAACATAGTCAGCGTGACCTGGGCAGTCGACGTGTGCGTAGTGACGGTTCTCGGTTTCGTACTCAACGTGAGCGGTCGAGATCGTGATACCACGCTCGCGCTCTTCAGGAGCCTTATCGATGTTGGCGAAATCAACAGCTTCGCCGCCAGTTGCTTCTGCCATCACTTTGGTGATCGCCGCAGTCAACGTCGTCTTACCGTGGTCAACGTGACCGATGGTGCCGATGTTGCAGTGCGGCTTATTCCGCTCAAACTTTTCCTTAGCCATTTCTATAACCTTTGCGTCTTTGAAATTTGACTTTTTAACGGGTGAAAGACTGCGCCCGTTCAATCAGGCGCCGCCCCTAAACGTATCGCTCGCCTTACGCAAGCTTCTCCTTGACTTCTTGTGCAACACTTGCCGGCACTTCGTCATAATGAGCGAACTGCATGGTGTATTGCGCACGGCCCTGCGTGAAGCTGCGAAGCTCGTTCACATAACCGAACATGTTGGCCAGAGGCACCAGAGCGTCGACGACTTGCGCGTTGCCGCGAGTCTCTGTGCCCTGAATCTGTCCACGACGGCTGTTAAGGTCGCCGATCACATCGCCCAGATAATCTTCCGGAGTTACGACTTCAACCTTCATCATCGGCTCCAACAGAGTGATGCCAGCAGTTCTCGCTGCTTCGCGCATCGCACCGCGACCGGTGATTTCGAAAGCCACGGTGCTGGAGTCAACATCGTGATACTTACCGTCGATCAGGCTGATCGTGAAATCGATGATCGGGAAGCCAACCAGATAGCCGCTTTCGGCTTGCTCACGCATGCCTTTTTCGACTGACGGGATGTATTCACGCGGGATGTTACCGCCCTTGATCTCGTCTTCAAACACGATGCCTTGGCCGCGTTCGCCCGGCTTGACCACAACTTTGGCCTCACCAAACTGACCCGAACCACCCGACTGCTTCTTGTGCGTGTAGGTGACTTCGACTTCACGGCTCAGCGCTTCACGATAGGCCACCTGTGGTGCACCAACGTTTGCTTCAACCTTGAACTCGCGCTTCATGCGATCGACCAGAATGTCGAGGTGCAGCTCGCCCATGCCTTTGATGATCGTCTGGCCACTCTCGTGGTCGGTCGATACGCGGAACGATGGATCCTCTGCCGCCAAGCGGTTGAGCGCAACGCCCATCTTTTCTTGGTCAGCTTTGGTTTTTGGCTCAACCGACAGCTCGATAACCGGATCGGGGAATTCCATCCGCTCCAGAATGATCGGGCTTGCCGGATCACACAGCGTGTCACCGGTTGTGGTCGCTTTCATGCCAGCCAGAGCAACGATATCGCCTGCAAACGCCTCTTCAATGTCCTTACGGTCATTGGAGTGCATTTCTAGGATACGGCCGATTTTTTCCTTCTTACCCTTCACAGAGTTGAGGACTTGGCCCTTCTCCAGCTTGCCTGAATAGATGCGGGTAAAGGTCAGCGAGCCCACGAACGGGTCGTTCATCACTTTAAACGCCAGCGCAGCAAACGGCTCGTCATCCGAAGATGGACGAGTCGCCTCTTCTTCGCTGTCAGGCAGAACGCCTTTAATCGCTTCAACGTCGAGCGGTGAAGGCATGTAGTCAACAACCGCATCCAGCAGAGGTTGAACACCTTTGTTCTTAAATGCCGAGCCACATAGAACCGGTACGAAGCTCTGGTTCAGCGTGCCTTTGCGGATCAAACGCTTGAGCGTTGCCACGTCAGGCTCTTCGCCTTCCAAATACGCTTCCATCACGTCGTCGTCTTGCTCGACAACCAACTCGATCAGCTGCTCACGATATTGAGCCGCTTCGTCGGCCAGATCGTCGGGGATATCGCCATAGGCGTATTCCGCGCCCAGATCTTCGTTCTTCCACGTGATCGCACGCTGGCTGACCAGGTCAACCAGACCAACCAAGCTCGATTCAATGCCGATTGGCAGATAGAGCACAGCCGGTGTCGCACCCAGACGGTCGATGATCGACTGAACGCAATATTTGAAGTCTGCGCCGGTGCGGTCCAGCTTGTTGATGAAGCACATCCGCGGAACTTTATACTTGTCCGCCTGGCGCCACACGGTTTCGGATTGTGGCTCAACGCCGGCAACGCCGTCGAAACACGCTACCGCACCGTCGAGGACACGCAGAGAACGCTC
>CAKZSF010000085.1 GCA_937920575.1 uncultured Sphingomonadaceae bacterium
AACCCGCGCAGGCGCGCTTTAAACTCGATCATTTCATTCTGGCGCAGCGCCTGAACGAATTCGACCATGAAGCGTTCAGCCGAGCAGTAGAAAATCCGTGCGCGCGGATGCGCCGCCAGATAGGCGTGGCCAATCGCGTGCATCAGGTGGGTTTTGCCCTGCCCGGTCGCGGCCTTGAGATAGAGCGGCGAGAATTGCGGCTGTTCGGGCGCGGACATGCGCTGCGCTGCATTGCAGGCCAGCACATTGGTGCTGCCGGTAACGAACGCGCCGAAGGTCAGTTGCGGGTCGAGGCCGACGGAACTGGTGAAACCCTGCGCACCCATTGTGCCGCCGCCCATTGCAATGACACCAGAGTCGAGGCCGTCATTGGCCGCGCGCGAACCATCGCCGGGCAGCTTGATATCGGCCATCTGGCGACGCCCCGGATGCACCGCGATTTTGACATGGCGCACTTCGCTGCGAGCAATTTTCCATGCGAGCGAAAGACGATCGGCAAAACGATCCTGAACCCAATTGGCGGAAAATTCAGTTGGGAGGAAAAGGTTCAGCGTGCCTGATTCCTTTTCAAAACTGCCAAGGCGGATGGGTTTGATCCATTGGCTGTGCAATTGCTGGCCCAAATCCTTGCGCAGGCCCATGCTGATGTCAGACCAGTCTGCAGCAAGATCGATCGCTTCTTGCTCTTGGCGCTCTTTCTCCTCCTCCTCACGCCGCGCGTCCTCTGCACGTTCGCTGTGAGGCCCCATCCTGATCATAGTAACTAACCCTTCCCTCGTTGCCTTGCATCATCCGACATGAATCAAAGGTGACGCGCGCCCATCAAATTGGGCAAAGCTCCGCCGTGACGCCAAAACCCCCCGGAAAGGCGTCGCCTGATCATCTGTGCTCGTTTGATGTCTGGGTCGAATGACCCGCTGACCAGCCTGTTTTGCGCGCTTGATATCTGACTCGCAAGGGAACTTTTTTCAAAAAAAGGAAATAAATCGGGTTGACTCGGCCCTATGCCGCAGACTTCCGTTTAACCCCTTGTTAACGTTTATTTTTCACATATTTTCGGGTGCGAATCGTGGGAAGTCCTAGGTTTGTGCGTCGCAACAAACCGAACGCCTTTCGATTCCCAGCAGGCAAAGAAAAAGGCCAGTGGAAAATCCACCGGCCCAACTCTTGAAAAGACCTGACCCGAACGTGCCCTTGGGCCCGCCCGAGAGGCGAATCACAACGCAGCGATTCGCTTTGACAGGCGCGACATTTTCCGCGCGACTGTGTTTTTGTGCAGCACACCGCGAGCGACACCGCGAGCCATTTCAGGCTGGGCGCTCTTCAACGCATCGGCTGCCGCAGTCTTGTCGCCACCTTCGATGGCTGACTCAACCCGCTTCACGAAACCGCGAATACGGCTCATGCGGGCAGTGTTGACTTCTGCCCGACGGTTGTTGCGACGAATACGCTTCTTTGCTTGTGGCGTGTTGGCCATGGTGTTCTCGTGTCCTTTGGCCGCTCGATTGCGAACGGCATGAATTTTTCAAATCATTCCTTGGGAGGCGGAGTTTACCGCCGGAAAGCGCGCCACATAAGCGGGCATGGCCGAATCGTCAAGCAATTCACGCGCAGTCAAATTCTCGCGTTCAACCGGCCTCCGGCGCGTCTGGCTGCACATCAGGATGCGCGATTTGAAACGCCGAGTGATCCGCACAAGCAGCGATCACATCGCCAAGCGCCGGAAATGGTGTCATATCGACGCCGAAACGGCCGGCATTGTAGCTTTGCGGGATAAGCACACATTCCGCATATCCTGGGGCATCGCTGAACAGGAATGCAGTCTTGCGCTGGATCGCAATATCCTCGCAAGCAGCAAAACCAAGCGCAATCCAATGCCGTGCCCACGCATCGATACCGGGCTGTTCCTGATCAAACTCCCGCTTGAGATATTTGAGCACACGCAGGTTCTGGATCGGGTGAATATCGGCCGCGATGGACAGAGCGAATGCACGCGCTTGTGATGCTTGTACCGGATCAGCCGGAAGCAAGGCTGGCGCTGGCCGGGTTACCTCCAGATAGTCGAGAATTGCGAGCGACTGGTGGAGCGATGCGTCATCGATCTGCAAAACCGGGATTTGCGCTTGCGGGTTAATGCCTTTGAACGGCGCCTCCAATTGCTCGCCATGCAACAGGTTTACCGGCACATAGTCATACGCAATGCCCTTCAGCGCCAGCGCGATGCGCACACGATAGGACGCGGTTGAACGCCAATAGGAATAGAGTTTCGGTGTGCTCATCATCGGATCCCTTATCTCTGACATTTGGGACAGAACCAGCTGCTGCGCCCGCCCTGCTCAATCCGGCGAATAGCGCTCGCCTCGCATCGCGTGCAATTCTCGCCCTCTCGGCCATAGACATCAAAGCGGGTCGCGAAATAGCCCAATTCTCCATCGGGCCGCGCATAGTCGCGCAGGGATGAGCCGCCATCCTCTATCGATTGGCTGAGCACCGCCTTAATATGCGGCACCAACACGGCCAGTTTGGGCTTGGAGACTTTACCGCCCGCCTTGCGCGGATGGATGCCGGCCCGGAACAGCGCCTCGCACACATAGATATTGCCCAGCCCCGCCACGATCCGCTGATCGAGCAGCAACAGTTTGATCGCTTGCTTGCGATCCTTCAGCGCGGCTTTGAGATGCTCTGGCGTCAGGTCCTCGCCCAGCGGCTCCGGGCCGAGCGAAGCAAATTGCGGCCATTGATCCAGCGCATCGGTGTCGACCAAATCGACCGAGCCGAACCGCCGCGGATCGCACAAAGCGAAACGATGGTCAGCTGTCTCGACAATCAAATGGTCGTGCTTGTCGGGCTTGTCCGGATCAATCCGCCAGCGCCCGCTCATGCCCAGATGGAAGATCATCGTTTGATCACGGTCTGTGTGGATCAAGCCATATTTGGCGCGGCGCGAGAGCCCGGTCACTGTCGCGCCTGTCATCACTTGCACCAGATCAGCTGGAAACGGACGCCGCAAATTGGGGCGGTTAAGAACGACCCGCGTTAATCGTTCCCCATCGAGGAACCGCGCGAGGCCGCGAACCGTTGTCTCAACTTCTGGTAACTCTGGCATGCTTATTCTCGCGGCTGGTTACCGGACAAAGTCCGGCAACGCCTCCGAAGGGGCGCCTACCGGCCCTTCGGCTGTCTGCAAGCAGCAGCCGCTCAGGATAGACTACGCGCGGTCGCGCTCTGGCGTTCCTATACGGAACGCAGGAATTCTCAACTTCCCACTTGTGGGAACAGGGGCTAAGGCGCGCGGAGGAATGAAGGACGATATGACCGACAAAGTTTCTTTCGGATACGATGAAGTCTCCCCCGACGAAAAAACCCAACGCGTGGGCGCGGTGTTTTCCAGCGTAGCGGGCAAGTATGACATCATGAACGACGCCATGTCGGGCGGGATGCACCGGCTGTGGAAGGACCGCTTTGTCCGGCGGGTGAAACCGCAAGCGGGCGAGGCAATCCTCGATATGGCGGGCGGCACCGGCGACATTGCCTTTCGCATGGCGGAACATGGCGCGGAAGTGACAGTCGCGGACATCAACCAGGATATGCTGGATGTGGGTATCGAGCGCGCGATGGAGCGAGGCATTGCCAAAGAACATGGGGGCCTCAGCTGGTCTTGCCAGAATGCCGAGGAACTGAGCTATCCCTCGCGCCAGTATGACGCCTACACCATCGTGTTTGGCATCCGGAACGTGACCCATATCGACAAGGCGCTGGCCGAGGCGCACCGCGTGCTGCGCCATGGCGGGCGGTTCTATTGCATGGAATTCTCGACCACCAATTGGCCGGGCTTCAAAGAGGTTTACGACGTCTATTCGCACAAGATCATGCCGCAAATGGGCAAGCTGATCGCGCAGGATGAGGAAAGCTATCGCTACCTCGCCGAATCAATCCGTCGCTTCCCCAAGATGGAAGATTTCGAAGCGATGATCCGCGCAGCCGGTTTTGAGCAAACCAGAGTCGAGCCGATTCTGGGCGGTGCAGTCGCGATTCACTCGGGTTGGAAGATATAAAAGCATGTCAGAAGGAGCGCCGCCAATTTCGCGACGAGCGAAATTCA
>CAKZSF010000086.1 GCA_937920575.1 uncultured Sphingomonadaceae bacterium
ACACACTAGCGCCAGATTTTCGCATGTGAAGCGCTAGTTTCATTCGCAACCAGACTTGGCCGCGCGGAACCAAACTTGACCTGACGCGCTGTATTATGGCAGTGAAGCACCTATATGCCCGCTTAGACATCAAAGCTCAGACATTAAAAGGGTCAAGCGATGAGCCAGAACAACCAGCCAGTTTACCTGAAACTGCGCGACCAGATCGCTGCGGCGATTATTGAAGGCGATTATCCGGAAGGCGAAATGCTTCCCTCCGTGCGCGCCTATGCCGCCGATCAGGGGGCGAACCCGCTGACAGTTGCCAAGGCCTATCAGCAATTCCAGTCGGACGGATTGGTAGAAGTGCAACGCGGCGTGGGCATGTTTGTGGTCAATGGCGCGCGGGACAAATTGCGTGCGGCTGAACGCGAGGCTTTTCTGGAAAGCGAATGGCCGGAAATTCGTGCCAAGATGGAGCGTTTGGGCATCGAACCGGCGGGTTTGCTGGAGGCGGGTTAAACAATTTTGCCGAGTTGGGTGTAAATTGTGGCCCCTCGGCATTGCCAGATAATCCCCTTTCTGGCACTTCACCCCTAGAGGGGTTGCACCATCAACGGCATTGTTGGCCTGATCCGCCTGCACTGCATGTCTCGAGAGCAGAGCGAGGCGGAGGCTTAATATGATCCGATCCGAATTGGTTCAGGCAATAGCTGACCAAAATCCGGAACTGTCCGATGAAGAAGTCGAGCAGGTTATCCATACTTTCTTTGAAGAGATCACTGCGAGACTCGCAGAAGGAGGCCGAGTGGAATTGCGCGGCTTTGGAGCGTTCTCCACCAGAGAGCGCGAGTCGCGCACTGGACGCAATCCACGGACCGGCGAGTCCGTGGCGGTGCCAGCCAAACGTGTGCCATACTTCAAGCCGGGCAAGGAAATGCGCGAGCGCTTAAACGACTGAATGCATGCCTGGTCGAGCGCCTGATCGAGCAACTGGCTGCGCTTCAGAGCATTGTTAGGAAATCGACGGATAGTTGTCGCATTGGTTGAAGGCGCGCGTTTGCGCCGCTAAGCCCGCGCGCACGGTTCAGGCTTGGGCCGATGCGGGCGTGGCGGAATGGTAGACGCCGGGGACTTAAAATCCCCTGAGCTTTGCTCGTGCGGGTTCGAGTCCCGCCGCCCGCACCATTCTTGTTGCGCTATCACTCCGCTACTTGAGCGCGTGATCTTCGATTTGGGTTGGATGTTCGCTCTCACGGCGAGCCGCTTCGCGGCTGCCTCCGAGGGGCGTGCTACCGCACGACGCCCGGTCGGGCTTGCGAAGCCCATGGCTTCGATTTCATTGAATGTCTTGAGTTCTAGGTGATTGCGTCGCGAACAGCGACGCCAGCGCGTGACAACGCGCCGTCCGTTAGGACGGAAGCCTAAGGGGCCAGACGGCCCCGCCGGCGTTTGAGGCCAATCAGGCTAGGCATTCACATCTGCATAATGCGATGGCGGCTGGATCACTTCCATGCGTTCGGAGAGCAAGGGGCGAAAGCTGGGCCGGCTCTTGATCGCGGCGTACCAATCTTGCGCTTGTTCGTGCCCTGACCAATCGATTCCACCCAGATAGTCCGCAACCGAGAGATGCGCGGCCGCCGTCATATCTGCGAGGCTGAGCTGAGCGCCTGCCAACCAGCGGCGGTGATCAACCAGATAATCGATGTAATAGAGATGCTCGTTTGCCAGCCGCATCGCCTGGCGCAGCACGCGGCTGTCGGGTGATTGCCGATAAACCAGCCGCTTCTTCATTCGCTCGTGTAGCAGCGGGCCTGACACGTCTTCGTAGAAATTCTCGTCAAACAACGCGACCAAGCGGCGGATTTCAGCGCGGGTGGCGGCGGTACCATTGATCAGCGGCGATTGATCGACGGTTTCCTCGAAATACTCGCAGATCGCTCGGCTGTCGCACAAGGTGATTTTTTTGTCCGGATTGTGCAGCACCGGCGTGCGCCCCGCTGGGTTGAGTGCCAGAAACTCATCGCGCCCCTCCCAAGGGTTTTCTCGCCACAGCTCATAGCCAACGCTCTTCTCGCTCAACACGAGACGCACTTTGCGGGAAAAGGGGCACAGGGGGAATTGATGCAGCTGCCACATAGAGATTTTACATGGCGCAAGCAGTGCGCGCCGTCCAGATGGCACGGGCGCGGATTATGCTATGTTACGCACAGATAATCGCATGACCGCCCGGTGCGGCAATTATCGCGCGGGTTTGAAGGCACCTTGCATTTGCTTAGCCATAGCTTCCAACGCAGGCAGCATTGCAGCCATCGCGTCCGTCATGCCCGCCATTGAATTCATCATCTGCGGCAAACGCTCGGCCATTTCATCGGTGGCTTGCTCGGCCTTGTCGCCAGCAAGATCACGCACGGTCGCGTCAGGATCGACATCGGGCACAGCCCCGTCACCCATCTCACTGCTCATTTTTCCAGCGGCTTCGATCAGCGGGCCAACTGGCATTTCCATCAGCACGCCGCTCATGGCACGCATCGCATTGCTCATCTGTGCCTGAAATTCAGGATCGGTGAGCTTGTCAGTGATTTCGGTGGTGTCGACGTTGGATGCCTCAGCATCCTGAGCGGTTGCGGTCATCGGTACGATCGCAAGCGCCGCAGCGGCAAGAACGGTTAGTCCGCGCATGAAAAATCCCCCTGTGATTTCTGATATACGCCTTATAGTTCATCTCCCATGTCAGAAAGCTGAACGGGAAATCGGGCAGTTGATCCTTGCTCGGTTGCACGGAATGGAATGGTTGGTGCGTGTATTGGGAGAGCGTTGCAGTCCGCCATCGCCTATATAGGAACCGCCGATAGAGGCATGGTCAGGGCGCTCGATATTGGGTCGAGTAGAAGGGGCCGCGCCGCTTGAGAGTGTGCCATGCAAAAAACCGTTTCCCGACCTCTCGTTCGTGAAGTGCGATCAGATATTGATCTTGCGGCCCATATAAGGCCAGCGAACATAAGCGACCGGATCGCCTTTCGTTTCGTGAAGCTCCTTCGCTTCTTTGCCGATCAGTTCTTTGCCAAGCGTTATGGCCACCGCGCGGTGGTTTTGGAGACGGTGGCAGCTGTACCGGGAATGGTTGGCGGGCTGTGGCTACACCTCAAATCTCTCCGCTATATGCGCGATGACGAAGGCTGGATCCGCACGCTGCTTGAGGAAGCGGAGAACGAACGGATGCACCTGATGACATTCGTGGAGATCGCACAGCCAAACTGGTTTGAGCGGTTTCTGATCGTCGCCGTGCAGCTCATTTTCTACAACCTGTATTTCTGGCTCTATCTGTTCGCACCACGAACGGCGCATCGGGTGGTTGGCTATTTTGAGGAAGAGGCAGTGATCAGCTACACCGCTTACCTTGGCGAAGTGGATGCCGGGCGACACGAGAATCTCCCTGCGCCGCAACTGGCGATCGACTATTGGCAGCTTGCCCCCGATGCCAAATTGCGCGACGTGATCATTGCGGTTCGCGCCGATGAGGCCGAGCATCGCGATGTCAATCATGGCATGGTGAAGCAGCTCGATAGCCGCAAGGACGCTTGACCCTTGGCCCTTCCCGTGCTGCGCTGCGCAGCATTCAGGGAGATGCCAATGAAGAAGCCTCATGAAAACTAGAGCCGCTGTTGCATTTGAAGCGAAGAAGCCGCTTGAGATAGTCGAGCTTGATCTTGAGGGTCCGAAGGCTGGCGAGGTGCTGGTCGAGATTATGGCGACGGGTATCTGCCACACCGATGCCTACACGCTGGATGGGCTGGACAGTGAGGGTATCTTCCCGAGCGTGCTGGGCCATGAAGGCGCCGGCATCGTGCGCGAAGTGGGGGCTGGCGTGACCAGCGTTGCACCCGATGATCACGTGATCCCGCTCTACACGCCGGAATGCCGCCAGTGCAAAATGTGCCTGTCAGGCAAGACCAACCTGTGCAGCGCGATCCGCGAGACGCAGGGTAAGGGGCTGATGCCCGATGGTACGAGCCGCATGTCTTACAAGGGCGAGACGATCTACCACTATATGGGCTGCTCGACCTTCTCGAACTTCATCGTTTTGCCAGAGATTGCGGTGGCGAAAATCCGCACAGACGCGCCGTTCGAGACCAGCTGCTATGTCGGTTGCGGCGTGACCACGGGCGTGGGCGCGGTGACCAACACCGCCAAAGTCCAGCCGGGTGACAACGTGGTGGTGTTCGGCCTGGGCGGGATCGGTCTCAACGTGCTGCAAGGCGCGAAGATGGCGGGTGCTGACCGGATCGTTGGTGTCGATATCAACCCCGCTCGTGAGGAATGGGGCCGCAAGTTCGGGATGACCGACTTCGTCAATCCGAGGGAAACCGCTGACGTTGTCGCGCATCTGGTCGCAATGCTGGATGGCGGAGCGGATTACACCTTTGACTGCACAGGCAACACCGATGTGATGCGCCAGGCCTTGGAAAGCTGTCACAAGGGCTGGGGCACATCGATCATCATTGGCGTGGCCGAAGCGGGCAAAGAGATCGCCACGCGGCCGTTCCAGCTGGTGACGGGGCGCAACTGGCGCGGCACCGCCTTTGGCGGGGCCAAGGGGCGCACTGATGTGCCCAAGATCGTCGACTGGTATATGAACGGCAAGATCCAGATCGACCCAATGATCACCCACCAGCTCAGCCTTGAAGAGATCAACAAGGGCTTCGACCTCATGCATGCAGGCGAAAGCATCCGCAGTGTGGTGGTCTTCTGATGGAGACTATTTCCGAAACACGCAGCCATGGCGGCGTGCAAGGTGTCTACACGCATCGCTCGGCAGAGACCGGCACTGAGATGACTTTTGCGGTTTTCGTGCCTGACCATGAACCGGGCACCAAGCTGCCAGTGCTGACCTATCTTTCGGGCCTCACCTGCACGCACGCCAATGTTATGGAGAAGGGCGAATACCGCGCTGCCTGTGCCGAACATGGGATCATTTTTGTCGCGCCTGACACCAGCCCGCGCGGCGATGATGTGCCGGATGCTGCGGATGAATACGACTTTGGCAAAGGTGCGGGTTTTTATGTCGATGCGACGCAGGAGCCATGGGCCAAGCACTACCGCATGCGTTCCTATATTGAGAGCGAACTCCCCGCTCTGCTGGAGGAGCATTTTCCCGTTGATCTGGAACGCCAGTCTATCACTGGCCATTCGATGGGCGGGCATGGCGCGCTGACAATCGCTTTGCGCAATCCCGAGCGTTACCGTTCGGTAAGCGCCTTCTCACCCATCGTTGCGCCCAGCCAAGTGCCATGGGGTGACAAGGCGCTATCACGCTATCTGGGCGAGGATCGGGCTGCGTGGCGTGAATATGATGCGGTTGCGCTGATCGAAGACGGCGCCCGTGTTGATCATATGCTGGTCGACCAAGGGACTGCAGACAATTTCCTGGAAGAACAGTTGCAAACGCATCTGTTCCACGATGCTTGCAGCAACGCCGGGATGAAAGCGGATATCCGAATGCAGGAGGGGTATGATCACTCATACTTCTTCATTTCAACTTTCACGGAAGATCACGTCGCATGGCACGCAAAGCGCTTGTCTGCGTGATGGAGTCAAAAAACCAACTGGATGGAGAGTAAGATGAGTGAAGTAGCATTGCATGACGGGCCCGTTCTCATGATTGTACAGGGCACCGTGACGGACGGGGATCATACTCTGGAGACCTCTCCTCGTATGCAGGAATATCTCCGGCAGCTTTTTGGTTCTGAAATGTATCCGACGACGAGTGGCTACTATATCTACTCAGGTGGACAACCAATTGACATTTTCGAAGGCGAATTTCCCAAGACAGGCTTCACCGTTGTTGCGCGCTTCCCAAGCCAAGACGCCGCCCGAACCTTTTGGTATTCTGAAATGTACCAGAAGGTTGCAGAGGCTCGCCAAGGTGCCTGTGAAGTCTTGGTTTGTGTCTACCCCGAAACAGAAGTTCCTGACTACATGCAGGGCAGGTTGAACGGTCATGAATATGTGAACGTGCCAAGTTTCGATCACGTTGCACGTGTCGATTAACCTGAATTGCCGGGTGAGAGTCGAATTCTCACCTGCAATGTGATGTGAGGGTGCAATGGTCATGCGATCCAGGACAGTTTGCGCAGCGCTGGCTGTCCTGGCCATGCCCATGTCGATCAGTCATGCCTCGCCGCCGAACAGCCTGCGCTGTTCGACCGTAGAGGTAGCCGTTCCGGGTTCTCTGATTCAGGCGATTGAGGGGATTGAAGTCGGGCCGGACGGCATGATTTACGGCACCAGCATTCATGGTCAGGCGGTGTATCGAATTGATCCCGACACCGGCCACACCACCTTTGCTGTGCCATCACCCTATGGCGAATCCGATGACGTTGCGATCGGTCAGACAGGGAGCCCGGTTGAAGGTTGGCTGGCATGGACTGCCTATTCCAGCGGGGAGATCCGGATCCAACGCCCGGGCGGAATGCCAGAAGTCGTTGCGACTGGACTACCGCGAGTCAATCCGATCGCGCTTCGCGACGATGGCCGTTTGCTGTTTGCCCAATCATCGCGTTCTGGCGAAAACGGTTTGTGGGAACTGGACCTTGCCAAGGGCACGCCGAGGCGGCTTGTGGCAAAGAATAAGTGGCGTTTGAACGGCTTTGACTTTGGACCTGATGGCAGGCTTTACGCGCCGAGTTTCCGGCAGAATGAACTGCTCGCAATTGATATCGAGACTGGGGAATCGGAAGTCGTCGCAGATGATGTGGGATTGATCGCTGCACTCAAAGTGGATGCTGACGGCAATCTCTGGAGCGTCGATTTTGCAACCGGTGACCTGTATTTCACCCAAACCGAAACTGGGCAGTCGCGCATTGTCACGCAGTTCACACCCCCGCTCGACAATCTCGCGATCGACCCGGACGGCATTATCTATGTGGCGGAGCTCGCGATTGGCGGAGTGACCGGTTTCGATCCCAAAACAATGGAAAAATGGACGGTGACGTCTGCGTCCTTCACCGTACCACTTGGCATGACGACAACCATGCAAGATGGGAAAGAAGCTATCCTCATCGCCGATCCGTTCGGCTACAGATTTCTCGATCCTGATACATATGCGGTCACGCGCGAAGCGGACATGTGGTTCAAGGGGCGATCTTCCGCCATTGCGGCGAATAGCGAGCATATCGTCACAACCGATGTGGATGCGAGGGTGGTCACCATCATCGACCGCAGTACCAATAAAGTGGTTTTCACAAGCGAGCAGCTGCCTGCCCCGCGCGGTATCGTGCTTACTTCAAGTGGTGATACTATCATCGCTGATGCGCAAAGCGGCCAACTGATGCGCCCTGCCAATGGGGTGTTTGAAGAGGTCGCAAAGGGGCTGAATGAGCCGATTGCCCTCGCGCTTGAGAGCAGTGCTTCTGTCTTGGTGAGCGAGATTGGAAGCGGCACGATCAGCCGCATTGATCTGGCAAACGGCAACAGGATCGAACTTGTTTCAGATCTCGCCGATCCGCTGGGGATTGCGCTCTTGCCTGATGGCCGCATTGCCGTTGCAGAGGCCGCCAAGGGCACCGTCACAGCAATCAACCCGGTGGATGGCACCCGCACGATTTTGGCAAAAGGCCTGCGTCTCGCGCGCCCCGATCACCGCATCGCCAGCAATGCCCCAGTTGGTATTGCGGTGGATGATGCGGGGGCAATATTTGTGAGTGCAGGCGGCCAAAACAGCGTCGTCAAGATTGTCTTGAATGGCTGTTGATGTTGGTGACGAGGGGTTCCTCTCCAACCATCTTTGTTAGGACAAGGCCGGGCGGCGTACCAAGTCCAACTCAACCTGTTGCAGGCGCCGTAATGGGGCCACCGATGGTTTTTTGCATCAGGCCGATGATTGTTTCTTTGCTGCGTTGAATGCGCGGCGCAAGCCCGCCAACGCCAATCACAAATTTGGGATTGCTCGGGATGATCATCGCAATCGCACCGGTGTCTTGCATGATCATATCAAACCCAACCGTATAGCCACGCTCGCGGGTCGCTTTCACTTCGCGCATCACCTCTGTGGCTTGCATCTGATCCGCCGTGGCTCCGTCTTTTGATGCGACCCTCTTCAGCAGTTTGTTGATTTGTTCATCTTTCATGTGGGCGAGGCAAGCTGTGCCGACTGCAGAGCCCCAAAGTGGCGCTAGATAGCCTTCTCGCAAAGAGAGCGAGATCGGGAATGTCCCGGGCAGCACACGAACAAACTGCATGTTGAGATCGATCTGTGTAGAGAGCGTTACGGTTTCTCCGGTGCCCTGGTGCAAAGCATCCAGCATTTCGAGAATGTCACCGGTCAGCAGAATATCAGGAATCCATTCGCCAAGGCCTGTGACGCTAACGGTCGGAAAATATCGACGGCCTTGCGTCTCCCACGACAGATAGCCCAGTTTCACCAGGCTCTTCAAAACGGCATTGGTGCTCGAACTGGGGTAGCCGAGCGCAT
>CAKZSF010000087.1 GCA_937920575.1 uncultured Sphingomonadaceae bacterium
AAAGAAAAAGCCCCGCCGGATTGCTCCAGCGGGGCTCTTTTGTTGATTTGCATCCCCGCGCAGGCGGGGATCTGGTGCAGCAGGTGCTGAGCCTATCAGAAAGAGACTCCCGCCTACGCGGGAGCACATACTTTCTTAGAAGCCCATGCCTCCACCCATGCCGCCCATGCCGCCCATATCAGGCATTGCAGGGCCGCCAGCGCCGCCTTCGTCAGGCGTGTCAGCAATGGCAGCTTCGGTCGTGATCAACAGACCAGCCACAGATGCGGCGTCTTGCAGAGCTGTGCGCACAACCTTGGTTGGGTCGATAACGCCCGCGCTTACGAGGTTTTCGTAAGTGTCGGTCGCTGCGTTGAAGCCTTGCGTCTCGTCGTCTTCGCGCAGCAAGTTGCCAGAGATCACTGCACCATCATGGCCAGCGTTCTGAGCGATCTGGCGGATTGGTGCCAGAATTGCCTTGCGAACAATGTCGATGCCGCGGGTTTGGTCGTCATTGTTGCCTTTGACGCCTTCCAGAGCTTTCGATGCATAAAGCAGCGCGGTGCCGCCGCCAGGGACGATGCCTTCTTCGACAGCAGCACGGGTTGCGTGCAGCGCGTCATCAACGCGATCCTTGCGTTCTTTCACTTCGACTTCAGAAGCACCGCCGACTTTGATGACTGCAACACCGCCAGCGAGTTTCGCCAGACGCTCTTGCAGCTTCTCTTTGTCATAATCGCTTGTGGTGCTTTCGATTTGCGTGCGGATTTCACCAACGCGCGCTTTGATGTCGGCTTCGTCGCCGGCACCGTCAACAATCGTCGTGTTGTCCTTGTCGATGGTGACGCGCTTGGCTTCACCCAGCATGCCGAGCGTAACGCTTTCCAGCTTGATGCCCAGCTCTTCGCTGATCATTTCGCCTTTGGTCAGGATCGAGATGTCCTGCAGCATCGCCTTGCGGCGATCGCCAAAGCCAGGTGCCTTAACCGCAGCCACTTTCAGGCCGCCGCGCAGCTTGTTGACCACCAGAGTCGCCAGCGCTTCGCCTTCGATGTCTTCTGCGATAATCAGCAGAGGACGGCCCGATTGCATGGCTGCTTCCAGAACAGGCAGCATGGCCTGCAGGCTGGACAGCTTGCCTTCGTTGATCAGGATGTATGGGTTTTCCAGCTCAACCGTCATCTTGTCAGGATTGGTGATGAAGTATGGCGAGAGGTAACCGCGGTCGAATTGCATGCCTTCAACGACGTCGAGTTCAAACTCGAGGCCTTTGGCTTCTTCAACCGTGATAACGCCTTCTTTGCCGACCTTTTCCATGGCCTCAGCGATTTTCTCGCCGACTTCTTTGTCGCCATTGGCAGAAATCACACCAACTTGTGAGATTTCTTCCGTACCCGCGACGTCTTTCGAACGCTTTTGCAGATCAGCCACGATGGTGCTGACAGCTTGGTCGATGCCGCGCTTCAGGTCCATTGGGTTCATGCCAGCTGCAACAGCGGTCATGCCTTCGCGAATGATCGCTTGGCCCAGAACGGTTGCAGTCGTGGTGCCGTCACCAGCCAGATCATTCGTCTTGCTGGCGACTTCTTTGAGCATTTGTGCGCCCATGTTTTCGAACTTGTCTTTCAGTTCGATTTCTTTGGCCACGGTTACACCATCCTTGGTGATGCGCGGTGCGCCAAAGCTTTTGTCGATCACGACGTTGCGGCCCTTGGGCCCAAGCGTGACTTTCACGGCGTTTGCGAGCGTGTCGACACCCTTGAGGATGCCTTCACGGGCGTCGCGTGAGAACATTACGTCCTTAGCTGCCATTTTCGTTTCTCCTGAATTTCGTTTTTAAAGTGTCAGCGATACCGGTGATCAGTCGATCACGCCCAGCAGGTCGCTTTCCTTCATGATCAAAAGATCTTCACCGTCGACTTTGACTTCGGTGCCAGACCATTTGCCGAACAGCACTGTGTCGCCAGCTTTGACGTCCAGTGGAGTTACGGTGCCGTCTTCGGCTTTCGCGCCAGAGCCAACTGCGACGATTTCGCCTTCGCTGGGCTTTTCCTGAGCGCTATCGGGGATGATGATGCCGCCTGCGGTCTTTGCGTCGGCTTCGATGCGACGGACCAGAACGCGGTCATGCAACGGACGGAATGCCATATTGTTGACCTCTTCCATTGAGTTGAGACAAAACTTGGCACTCTCCGGTTGAGAGTGCCAGCGAGCGGCATATGTGTATCTGAGGAAGGAGAGTCAACACTCGGAAAGCGAAAAAATGCTTAGCGAATTTTTGGCCCTGCGTGCGAGCTAACTTCTGAATACCAAACCCAGCGCCTCACGCCTCTGCCAACGCCATGTAAGCAGGATTGCTGCAACGACAAGGCCAGAGGCCAGACCTATCCAAACACCAATGCCCTCCAGTGGTGTGTAAAATCCAAGACCAATGGCAATGCCGATGCCTGCGACCCAATAGCTGAATGTCGCCATCCACATGGGCACGCGAGTGTCTTGCAGGCCGCGCAGCGCGCCCAGCGCCACAGCTTGCAGACCGTCTGCCAGTTGGAATGCGGCGGCCCAGACCAGGAACTGCATTGCAAAACCGACCATCGCCGCGTTCTTTGCTGCGTCCACATCGACATAGAGCGCAATCAGGCTTTGCGGGAATGTGATCATGGCAAGCGCGGTGAGCGCCATGAAACCGGTGCCCATGGCAATCGCGACCCAGCCTGCACGCTTGATCCCGACCAGATCGCGCGCGCCGTAGAACAGCCCAACCCGGATGGTGACCGCCTGACCCACACCAAAGGGTATCTGAAATGCCAGCGCGGCCAGTTGCAACGCGATCGTATGACCAGCCAGCGCAGACGCGCCGAATTTGCCCATCAGGAAGGCTGCTGCGGCAAAGATTCCCGCTTCGGCGATCACCGTCAGACCAATGGGGATGCCAATTCTGACAATCTCCCAAAACCGTGGCCAGTCCGGGCGCCACCAGCGGCCAAAGATGCGATAACGGCGCAGGCGCTTGTCCCATTGTATGATCGCCACATAGGCGAGCAGCGTGACGCATGTCGTGATGATAGTGGCAATGCCTGCGCCCACCAGCTCAAGCCGGGGCATGCCCAGATTGCCAAAGATCAGCGCGTAATTGCCCAGCGCATTCACAAAAATCCCGGCAAAGATGATCGCAGTGGCAAACACCGGGCGGCCCAGCGTTGATACATAAGTCCGCAACACATTGGTCAGGATCATCGGGATCAGCGAGAAGACAATGACGGCCAGATACGGGAAGCCAATCGCGATCAGATCCTCGTCCTGCCCGGTCGCGCGCATGATCGGAATGGTGACGAAGGAAAGCGCCATCCCAAACGCGCCGCTGATCACCGCCAGCCACAAGGCCATCCGCACCGCTCTACGCACGGGCCGGACGCCGTTGGGGTTGGCGCCCAATTCTGCCGAAACGACCGGCGCAACCGCAGCAGTGAGCGAGGCCAGCGACCAAACGATCAGACCAAACACGGCCATGATCAGTTGCGACGCGGCCAGCTCGTTCTCGCCCAATCGCGCGATAAATATGACGTCAATCGCATAGGTTGCCATCTGCAGAAGATTGGCGAGCGCCAACGGTGCGGCCAGCAACGCTGTTGCCCGCACTTCTCCGCCCCAGCCAAGTTCGGCTGAATTGGGCGTTTCAAGGCGCTTTGTGTTCTCCATGCAGCCGGCCCGAATAGCGCCATGTTCCGATGCTTGATAGCGCGCTGCAATTCGCCAGCGCATTTTGCTTCAGCTTGCGGTAAGCATGCCACAGCCATAGCGGCAGGACGGGGCAACAAACCAAGGGGATTATATGTTTCAGCGCGCTCTAACGGGGCTTTC